>NZ_VOPZ01000002.1:300000-481987 GCF_010470665.1 Desulfovibrio sp. JC022
AGGTCCATTATGACCAGCACACCCTCTTCAGACTGGGCCGCCACAGATTCAATGGCCATCATGACCTTCATGGGGTCAGTGCCGATGGGATTGTCGGGATCATCAATGCCGCCAGCGGCTTCCATAACCACAGAACCGCGAGTCATCTGCTCAGCCAGTTCCAAAACACCCTGCGCCAATGTCTGGCTATGGGAAACAATTACTAATCCTACCATAATGAACTCCATCACCCCCACTATATTGGTAAATATAGTGGGGGTAATAAATTAAGACAAAACTTCTTTCAGGGTCTCAAGCATGTAAAAAGAGGAAGTTGCGCCCGGGTCCTGATGCCCGATGGAACGTTCACCGAGATAGCTGGCGCGTCCTTTCTTGGCCTGCAAGGGGATGGTATCGGCAAGGGCCTTTTCACCTACGGGCAACGCAGCATCTACGATGGCGAGCACATCATCACCGTTTCCTGCTTTTTCCTTAATAACTTCAAGCACAGGTGCCCAGAGATCGTACATGGTCTTGTCGCCCAGATTGGGTCTGCCGCGCTGAAGGATACCTTCAACCCCAGCTTCGATAACCTTGGCAAAATCTTCGGAATTAAGTTCCTCTTTACCGCCCATGAGCATGCCGCCCTTCATCCAGAAAGTTCCGTAAAGGGGACCACTGGCACCGCCGACGCTGGACATGAGGGTCATACCCACGGTTTTGAGAATGGTACCGATATCTTTTTCTTCTACGGTGGGCAGTTTTTCAGCAACTTTACCGAAACCGCGGTTCATGTTGATTCCGTGGTCGGCATCGCCGATGGCGGCATCAAGTTCTGTGAGATATTCTTTTTTGTCGGCATAAACTTCATTGAGCTTGCCGAGCCATGCAATAAGTTGGGCCTTGTTCATGGACATTTATGATCCTCCAAAAGGTGACGCCATCTAAAACTGGGTCAGGATTTAAATTATGACGGGCATATACGTGTAACAGCGTCAGCCCTGAAGCTTCTTCTTTCGAAAAAATGGGAACGCAGGCGTGAAAGAACTCTCCCACGCCTGCGTATTTTAAACTAATAATTTTGCAAAGTTATGCTTAACGAACATAACCGGGAGTCTGTGCCGGAGCATCCCAGAATTTGAGCATTTCATCATCTACCTTGAGCAGAGTAATAGAGAAGCCCTGCATTTCCAGAGATGTGATGTAAGGTCCGACAAGGTTACGGACAATGTTGATGCCCTTGGCTTTGCAGACTTCATCAAGCTTTCTGTAAACAGCGTAGAGTTCGGAAACCGGGGTTCCGCCCATGCTGTTAACAAATGCGATAACGTTGTCGCCCTTGGCAAAAGGCTCATCAGTAAGTTCTTTGTCTTCCCACTCGCTACCGTTCCATTCACGGACAGTGCGACGGTATGCGGGATCGTCAATGATCTGTTCAGCTGCGTACTGGGTCATTTCATCAACAGACTTGAGGGGCATACGCTCGATGCCGGGCTCACCGTGGATACCGATACCCATTTCAACTTCGTCTTCACCAAGGTCGAAAGTAGGCTTGCCTGCAGCGGGAACAATGCAGGAAGTCAGAGCCACGCCGAAAGAGCGGCCATACTGGTTGACCTTGCGGCAGAGATCGGAGCATTTTTCAAGGTCGTAGCCGGCTTCTGCAGCTGCGCCGACAATCTTTTCAGCCAGAACAGTAGTACCTACGCCGCGACGACCAGCAGTGTAGAGGCTGTCCTTAACTGCAACATCATCATCAATCAAAATATTCTGGACCTTGACACCTTCGCTGGCAACCAGCTCAGCTGCGGCTTCAAAGTTCATTACATCACCAGTGTAATTCTTTACCATAAAAAGAACGCCTTCACCGCTGTCTACGGCCTTGGCGCATTCGTACATCTGGTCAGGGGTGGGGGAAGTAAAGACTTCACCGGGGCAGGCACCGTCGAGCATACCTTTGCCGACAAAACCGCCATGCATGGGCTCATGACCGGAACCGCCGCCGGAAACAATAGCGACTTTACCTTTAACCGGAGCATCTTGGCGAACTACGTAGTAGGGTTCGTAGTTTACTTTCAGTTCAGGGTGAGCGAGGGCCATACCCTCAAGCTGTTCCTTAACCACATTTTCCACATCATTGATCAATTTTTTCATAGTAAAAACTACCTCTGGTTCTAGGTTCCTTACGTGCACAGAACTTTAAATCAATTGAAAAGCATTGTCGACAAATGAACGTATTTTTTTTCGCTTCCATTGAAATTATTTTTAAAGCATAGGCCCAATGTTCACTTTCGAAAATAATTTTATCAATATTTCCCGTACTAAATGAATTTATCCTTAATTTCATTCATGAGACAGTTCCAATAAGAACTAGAAACAGACACACTAATAACACACTTTTGCGGTATGGAAGTAAGTACCCAATCAAGGCTACCCCACTCACCAACATTACTTTCAAATATGAAACACTTCAAACTCAAACGATAATGCTTTTATTTATCATTATCATCTAGCCAAATAAACATAAATGCTTATATTTATATTATGCTCATAAAATCATAAATTTATTCATCATATATTTGAAGAATCTCAATCCTTCCGGGGGGGAGGGTAACATCATGAAGAATATATCTTTAATTGCAATATTTACCATAATGATTGCGACTTCAACCGTACAAGCCGCATCAATCACCGGCTGGACTCATGGCGACAACATCAGTGCTGAAATTTCCACCAGCTATAACTCCGGCGACTCCAGCCTGCTTCTTACTGTAACCAACACATCTCCTGCAACTTCTGCCTACCTAAGAGGCCTGCTCTTTTCAGCAGCAGATACAACACTCAATCTCAGGGATGTAACTTACTACTCCAACTCAATCTCTTCTCCTACCTTAAACGTGACCGAGAACTGGTCTCTCAGCAGCCCTGACGAGTCAATACTCAATGCAGAGCCAATGAAGTACTACGACGGGTTGAATACGGCTCTTTTCACTGGTGATGAATTCGGAGGAGGCAACCCGAATCTCGGCCTACAGGTAGGATGGACCGCTGACTTCCTCTTTGATGTGGATGGCACTTTGAATGAATCCATGAATAATTTTATAGGACGATTTCAAAGTATAAATTATCCCGGCATGGTCGGATCCGACAGTGATTTTGCATATCCGGTCCCGACTCCCATTCCCGGAGCAGTGTGGCTGCTCGGGGCAGGAATTGCAGGGCTTGCAGCCTTGAGACGCAGGATAAGATCATAACACACGACGTTAAACAGCTTTCAATTATAATATTCTGCCGGCAGCTGTTTAACGTTTTCATTCTGCATTAAAATCAACTCCAGCACACACGTTGCATCTCTACACCGGAAAACAGTAAATAATATATTTTTCAAACCTACTTTCCTTCCTTCCCGCTGGATTCATGAATATATTTAAAGTATACTGCATGAGTATTTATTTCATACTAGGGTAGATCCGAAGAAATCCGGGAGGAATAATGAATAAAACCATCATGATGTCATTTTTGACAATTCTGCTTACGGTCTCAGTTGCGCAGGCAGCGACAATTACAGGCTGGACGCACCCGGATTATGTGAGTGCAGACATCACGGCAACATACTCAGCTGGCGATTCGAGCCTGTTGTTGACCGTAAAAAACACCTCTCCGGCAAGCTCTGCAACCTTGCGGGGGTTAGTCTTTTCAGCACCGGATGTTAACCTTAATCTGCGGGAAGCCTCCTACTATTCCCAGTCAATCTCAACACCGTTACAGGTAACAGACAACTGGTCTATCGAATCAGCTTCAGAAACCAACCTTAATAATGAACCACTGAAATATTATGACGGACTGAATACAATTCTTTATACTGGCAAGAACTTTCAGGGGGGAAATCCTAAAACGGGCCTTGAAGTCGGGTGGACTGCCACCTTCCTCTTTGATGTGGAAGGCTCAATGGATGCCCCATTGGATCAATTCATCGCACGTTTTCAAAGCATAGATTATGAAGGTATGACCGCATCAGACAGTGATTTTGCTACCCCTATCCCTACCCCCATTCCCGGTGCAATATGGCTGCTGGGCGCAGGATTGGCCGGGCTGGTTGCTATTAGAAATAAATTTCAAATATAACCCCAGACTTCGAAAGAAGAATCCTCCAGTGGAACAATCTCAACGGGAGGATTTTTTAGTGTTAATTCCTGACCCCGAAACCGACATATGACTGGGACATAAAAAAAGGCTCAACCTTATCGGTTGAGCCTTTCTGATGAAGCTGTGTGGTTGCGGGGGCAGGATTTGAACCTACGACCTTCGGGTTATGAGCCCGACGAGCTACCAAGCTGCTCCACCCCGCGTCACTGTGAAAAGGGTTCTACAGACGGGGCCGCTTTGTGTCAACAGCTATTTACAAATTATTTAAATTTTCTTATCTCATCTCTCGACATGACAAATAACTATGAACTCTCCCTCGTAATCCCTGTTTACAACGAACAGGACAATTTACGGAAACTGATGCAGGAAATTGACTCAGCCCTTGAGCCGACCAATATTCCCTACGAAGTTATATTTGTAGATGACGGCAGCAAAGATAACAGCCTTGCCGTTCTCAAAGATATTTCATCAACCTACCCCAAGGCCCGCTATGTTGCCTTTGCGGAAAACCGGGGCCAGTCCGCAGCCTTTTGCGCCGGGTTTGATGAAGCCCGCGCACCTCGGGTTGCCACCATGGATGCTGACCTGCAAAATGACCCTGCCGATCTTCCGGCCATGTATGCTCTTTACAATGAAGGACATACCATGACCATCGGCTGGCGTCAGAAACGCAAGGACGTATGGATCAAACGGGTCGGCTCCAAAATCGCCAATGCTATCCGTAACAGGCTGACCCGTGAAACCGTTAAGGACACAGGCTGCTCCCTTAAAATTATGGATACCGCCATGGTCCGGGCCATCCCCCGCTTCAACGGCATGCACCGTTTTTTGCCCACACTTATGAAAATGCAGGGCGCATCCGTTGCGGAAATGAAAGTCAACCACCGCCCCCGCTTTGAAGGCGAATCCAAATACGGCACCCTCGACCGGGCCATTGCCGGAGGATACGACCTGCTGGGCGTACGCTGGCTGCTGGGACGCCATTTTTCATACAGTGTAAAAGACCGCAGCGACGATAAATAAATGAGTGCAGTAAGCAGCGAATCAAAAGTCAGTGTGAAAGCCTTGATTAAAGGTCTGGCCATGCTGGCGGTGATGGGGATTTCGGTTTACCTGATCAGGTATGCCGGACTGGCTGATGCCCTTGATACCCATTGGATGGACACACACGTGCGCTCTCGCGGCCTTACCGGAGTACTCACCTATGTGGGACTGGCGGCATTCTTTTCAGCTGTCGGCTTTCCCAGACAGGTGATCTGCTTCATGGGCGGATACGCGTACGGCTTCGCCCTTGGAACCCTGCTCGGAACTATCGGTACCGGACTCGGCTGCGCCGGGGCATTCATTTATTCCCGGTTGGTGGGCCGTTCCTTTATTAAAAGAAAGTTCGGTGCGCGCATCCAGAAAGTTGACGACTTCCTGAGCCGCAGCCCCTTTAACATGGCCCTGACTATCCGTTTCTTCCCGCTGGGGAGTAACGTGGTCACCAATGTGCTGGCAGGGGTAACAAGCATCCCGGCCCTGCCTTTTATACTCGGCTCCACTATCGGCTACCTGCCCCAAAACATGGTCTTTGCCCTGTTCGGCAGCGGTGTGGAAGTTTCATCCACCATCCGCATGATCATGGCCGTGGTGCTATTTGTCATCTCTACCCTCTTGGGATTCAAAATCTATCGCAAATATCGCAATCAGGCAGAAGCGGTCATAGAATAATCCCCCTGACCAACTTGATATTACAAAGCCGGATGCAATTTGTATCCGGCTTTTTCAATATCTTTTTATTGACATCGAAAATCGTTTTCAATATCAATGATTCAGTTTTGAGACCAAAACAACAATAAATAGCACCGAGAACAAATACATGACTCCAAAATTAATTACCAAGTCCTTGCATACGTTGATAAAGACCAAACAGCCTGTTTTCCTCTGGGGTCCTCCCGGAGTGGGAAAAAGTCAGGTTGTAGCCCAAGTTGCCAATGAACTTGATCTTGAACTGACCGACCTGCGCGCTGTCCTGCTTGATCCGGTGGATCTGCGCGGCCTGCCCCGCATTTCCGACGACGGCAATGCCAGTTGGTGTCCGCCCTCCTTTCTGCCCAAAGACGGTAAGGGAATCCTTTTTCTTGATGAACTTAACGCCGCCCCGCCGCTGGTACAGGCCGCCTGTTATCAGCTGGTCCTCGACCGTAAGCTGGGAGAATACACCCTACCTGAAGGATGGACCGTCATTGCCGCCGGTAACCGCGAGTCCGACAAGGCCGTAACACACCGTATGCCTTCAGCTCTTGCCAATCGCTTTGTACACCTTGATTTTGAAGTAAGCACTACGGATTGGCTCGACTGGGCTGCTGAAAGTAGTATTGCTGAAGAGCTGCTCGCCTTTATCAAATTCAGACCCGGCCTGCTGCACGATTTTGATCCGGCCCGCAATGAAAAAGCTTTCCCTTCTCCCCGCTCTTGGGAGTTCGTTTCCGGGATAATCAAATCCACCCCCTCCCCGGAAGTCGAATACGAACTATTCAAAGGAACGGTGGGCGAAGGAGCAGCAGCGGAATTCAGCGGCTTCTGCAAAATCTACCGCAAACTTCCCGATCCTGAATTCGTACTCAAATCACCGGACAAGGTAGCCATCCCCGAAGATCCGGCAACAACTTACGCTCTCTGCGAATCAGTGGCTTCCAAGGCCGCCCCGGAATATGCTGATTCTATCATGGTCTTTGCTTCAAGACTGCCTGCGGAGTTTGCAGTGCTGCTGGTGCGTAATGCGGTCAAGAAGGATCGTTCCATTGTTGAATCGGACGGATTCAACCGCTGGGCCACTGCCAACTCGGACATTCTTTTCTAGGAATTGCGAATGAACGCTGACCGCAAACTGCTCAAGGCCCGCGCCGACCTGCTCCTACAGCACCCTTTTTTCGGTTCCCTCTGCCTGCGCATGGAACCGCAGGAAGACCGCACCTGTGATGGGACATGGACCGACGGCAAAATATTTGCCTACAACCCGCACTTCGTGGACAAACTTTCCCATGAAGAATTGCAGGGAGTTCTGGCCCATACCATCATGCACCCGGCCTGCCAGCATCACAAAAGACGCGGCAACCGCGACGAACGGTTATGGAACATGGCCTGCGACTACTCCATAAACTGGATTCTGCTGCAAGCTGGTTTCGATCTCCCCGAAGGATTTTTGGATGACGAGAAATACCATGGCAAAAATGCCGAGGATATTTTCACTGATCTGACCAAGAATTTCGATCAGGCCGGAAACCCTGAAATCGGCAAAAAACAGGACGGCCCTAAACGCATTGATGTTGAATACGAAGACGGCGATGGCGAAGGCAATGATCTTGAATCCGGTGATGATGAGGAACGTTCCCAAGCTGGCGATGATGGCGATTCATCCGCAGATGGCATGGATTCGGAGGAAATTGAAGATTCCGAGGGTAATACCGATCAGGAGCAATCCGCTGATCCCGGCGGAACCGGGGAAATCCGCGACGCAGACGAAGCGGAGTCCGGAGATGGAGATTCCGGTGATGAAACAGACAAGGATTGGCTGCTGGCTCTTGCACAGGCCACCAATCAGGCCCGAGATTGCGGAGATCTGCCCGGTGGCCTTGAACGGTTGGTGGAAAAGCTGCTCTACCCCAAATTAGACTGGCGGGAACTGCTGGACCGATTCATCAGTGCCCGGGCACGCAACGATTATGCCTGGGCCCCGCCCAGCCGCCGTCATCTGCATATGGGACTTTACCTGCCCTCTCTCTCAACAGAGCTGCTGCCCGAAGTAGTGCTGGCTGTGGATACATCAGGAAGCATCGCACCACAGGAGTTGGAGCAATTTTCAGCTGAGCTTTCATCTATCCTCGAAACATACGACACCACCATCCGGGTACTCTGGTGCGACCTTGAAATCACCGGGGAACAAGTTTTCAGCCGTGCGGATTTACCCCTTGAGCTAGAACCGCAAGGGGGCGGAGGAACAGATTTTCGTCCCGTCTTCAATTTTATTGAGCGCAAAAACATAGATCCGGCCTGTCTGGTCTATTTGAGTGACATGGAATGCGGGCAGTTTCCCGAGCGCGAACCGGACTACCCGGTACTCTGGGCCAGAACCGGCGGCGCAGGATATGCCCCGCCTTTCGGTGAAATGATTGATGTTTGTTAAAAATAAGTTTGATGCGCTTCGCGCTTTTAATAAAACAGATTTCGCCTCCGGCGGCCAAAGGACCTAAGGCCCTTTGGAATCCCTATTAGTTTTAGTCTAGCAGATAGCTAAACATTCCATAGGAGGAGCTAAAATGATTATTGAATGGAATTTAAACAAAAAACGGGGAAACTTCCGGCCGGTGCTGACCTATACCATCAGGCTGGAAGACTTTGAAAAAGAACTGGGGCTGCCGCAGGTAGTTATGGAATCTTCCATTCCCGAACCGCCAAACTCTTGGTCGGCAAGCTGTCTGCCCGGAAAATGCGAACGCGCCGGTGCAGGCTGTACCGCATACCGATTATATACCCCCGACCATAAGAAGGGTGAAGTCGAGGGAAAATTTACACTCCCTTGGCGGGTGGATTGTGATTACCCTGAAATAAAAAAATCCTTTCTTAAACTCAGGGAAGACTTTGAAAACGTACTCAAAGATGCATATGACAGCCACCCTGTTGATATAAACGGTAAACTGGAGCTTTCCAAAGAGACCCGCCAACACATTGCCAGTGGTCTTGTTTCCCAGCGATTTCTCAAAGCAGCAGGGTTCTAAAAATTATCATGTAAGCCATGCAGGTCCCTCCACCTGCATAGGGAGGCGTGCTTAAGCAGGGCGCGCCTCCTTTATTATAGCATCTTTCACTTAACAAACGGGCACGGTAGAGGTAAGAGTATCCCCCATACGACATAAGGGAGTACAGTCTGATCATGCCGTTTTACGAAATATTCATTATCTCCGTGGCCCTTGCCATGGATGCTTTCACCATAGCCGTTGCCTGCGGACTGTGCATGCCGGAAGTGAGCAGACGCCAGAACTTCAGACTCTCCTTTCACTTCGGATTATTTCAGGCCCTGATGCCGCTTTTAGGCTGGCTGGCCGGATTGACTGTGAAATCCATGGTCGAAACCTATGCCCCGTGGATTTCCTTTTTCCTGCTTGCACTCGTAGGCGGTAAAATGATTCAGGAATCCTTTGAAACCGACGATTCATGCGAGACACACAAGGACCCCACCAAAGGCTTTTCCTTGATCTTTCTGTCTGTTGCCACCAGCCTTGATGCATTAGCCGTGGGACTTTCCTTTTCCATTATGGATTACCCCATTGCATTTCCCTGCGTCATGATCGGGATTACCGCGCTGGTGCTGACTTCATTCGGGCTCTGGCTTGGAAAATCATTTGCAAAGGCTTCCAGCTACAGCCACATTGCAGAAAGGGTCGGCGGCGGCGTGCTTATTTTGATCGGCCTGAAACTCCTCTTACAGTAAACCCTTGACTATCCTCGAAAGGATCTTAATTACTCTGCGCATAACCCTTTTGACAGCAGCCCTTCAAGGGTATATTATCTTTCGAATTGCAAGCAACAATCAACCGGTTTCAATTGAGTAAGCCAAAGGACGGATATTTTTACCAAATGCCTTTATTGCAACCCCCTCCCTATAAACCTAAATTTCCTCTCCAATCCGGTCATATCCAAACAATATTTCCTCGACTTTTCCGGAAAGTCAGCCTCCCGCCTGTAATAAAACGAAGAATTGAAACTCCTGACGGCGACTTTCTTGATATTGACTGGCACCTTGCAAGCAGCTCACGCCTTGCCGTTATTGCCCATGGCCTTGAAGGCAATGCCCGCAGACCTTACGTGCTCGGCATGGCCCGTGCTCTTGTGCTCGCCGGTTGGGATTGCATTACCTACAACTTCCGTGGATGCAGCCGCGACATGAACAGAAAACCCGGTATGTACCACAGCGGTGACACCCGGGACCTGCATACCGTTCTTGAATACGGTTTAGATCATGGAATATACGAAGATGCAGCCCTCGTAGGCTTCAGCATGGGCGGAAACCATGTATTGAAATATCTGGGTGAAAACCCCGACAAAGTTCCGGCCAAAGTAAAGCGGGCTATCGGAATTTCAGTACCCTGCGACCTTGAGGCGTCCGCTGTCAGGCTTTGCGATAGATCCAATTTCATCTACACCAGTTATTTTTTGCGATCGTTGAAGCAGAAAATCAAACTTAAACACAAACAATTCCCGGACCTTTACCCTCTCGACAAGCTTCCTTCCATCAAAAATATTGTTGATTTCGACAACGCATACACCGCACCCATCAACGGCTTTGCAGATGCTACCGACTACTACCGCAGGTCATCCTGCAATCAGTACCTCAAAAATATCAAAGTCCCTTCACTGGTCCTGAGTGCCAAGGACGACCCCTTTTTGACCCCTGAGTGCTATCCCATTCAGGAAGCTGAAAACAGTCAAGTGCTGTCCCTACAAATCACCAACTTCGGAGGGCACGTGGGATTTGCAGACCTCCCCATGGAAAAGCAGCTCTGGTCGGAAAACAGAACGGTAAGATTCCTGAATACATAAAAAAATCCCGGAACGCTTGTTCCGGGATTTTTTAGTTTTTATCAGCATAATCAAGCAGGGTAATAAGTCCCTTGCGTAATCGCATATGGTAACAACTCAAATATAGAGGAGAAGTGTTGACAGCGGCAGCTTCCAAATTTCCCGCAATCTGACTCAACTCTTCAAGACCGAGATTGCTCAGACTCCCCTTTAAAGTATGGGCACTGGAAACTACTATCTCAAAACGACCTTCATCGATCCCCTCATCAAGAGCGTCCATAATCCCCTTCAGATAGACTGATGTTTCTTTCAAAAAATCAACCAGTTTTTCATTAGGCATACCTGCCTTCTCAAGCAGGTGTTCTTTAACGGTCTCAATAAGTTCTGAATCCATGAACCCCTCCGGCAATCAATTTTAAGAGGACAGAAAATTCTGTCCTCTTATTTGGACCTTACTCTTCACTACGCAATTCTTCAACCAGATTGAGAAGTTCCTGAACTTCAGCAGTAAGCGAACGGGTTCCTTCCGCTGCCAACTGGCTATTATGAGCATTCTCTTCAGTCATGGAATCAATTTCACCGACACTGCGGTTGATTTCATCAGAAGTAGCAGACTGTTCCTCCGCTGCGGTGGCTATGGAGCGCACCTGATCAGCGGAACCTGCGGCCAGCTCGACAATTTCATCCAGCATTTCACCGGAGGACCGTGAAAGCTCAGTAGCACTTTCCACAGCATCAACCGTGGAGTCCATACCCTTAACATTTTCACGGGCCAGCTTCTGAATGGAATTGATACTAGTTTCGACTTCCTCGGTGGCACCGATTGTCTTTTCAGCAAGCTTGCGAACTTCGTCTGCCACAACAGCGAACCCCCTACCGGCATCACCGGCACGGGCAGCCTCGATAGCGGCGTTCAGGGCCAGCAGATTGGTCTGGTCTGCAATGTCATTAATCACACCAAGGACATTACCGATATCCACGGCCTGAGCATCAAGATGCTCCATGGAATCCTTAAGCTTTGCAGTACGCTCCTGAATATTGCCCATTGCGTCAATAACACCCTGAACCACCTTGGCTCCTTCGCTGGCCTTTTCCATGGACCTTGCAGAACTCTCATTGGTTTCAGTAGCATTCTTGGCAACTTCAAGGACAGTCACGTTCATCTCTTCCATGGCGGTTGCGGTTTCCGCAACACGCTGCTTCTGGAATTCACTACCGCGCTGGATTTCCTCAGCATTGCTGGAAACCTCGTTGGTAATACTTGATACACGGTCAATAACTTCCTGCAACCTGTTTGCCGCAGCAAGCATACCTTCCTTCTTGGCACCTTCAGCCTTTATCTGGGCCTCACGGGCCTGGGCAGCAGCACCTTCGGCGATGCGGGCCTGCTCCTGAGCCTCGGCTTCCTTGGACTTGATACTTTCAAGGTTGGATGACAAGGTTTCCACCATGGTATTCAAAGCTCTCTGCAAGGTAGAGATTTCATTTCGCCCTTCAGGGTTAAGGGAAACATCAAGATTTCCCTCAGCAACTTCAGTGGCGGCCTTGGTGGACTCAACAAGAGGATTCACTATTGAACGGATCAGGTAAATGGAAAGAGGAAGAACTATCAGCAACAGAACAGCTCCTGCACCGAAAACGATCTTCATGGTAAAGCCATCGGCACTTTCCCTCATGGCATCACCCATCTTCCCGGTTTCCACTTCAATATTATCAATATAGACTCCGGTTCCGATCCACATATCAGTACCGGGAATCATCATGGCGTAACTGATCTTAGGCTGCACCCCGGATCCGGGCTTTTCAAAGAAGTACTTCACAAAACCGCCGCCAGAATTGGCAACCTTGTTAATCTCCTGAATAACAAGCAGTCCGTTTTGGTCCTTAAGTCCCGCCAGATCCTTGCCTTGCAGGGACTTCTTGGGCGGCATAACCATATTCACGGTGCCCCTGTAAACAAAGAAATAGCCGGAACCGTCCTTCTCAAAACGAACTGGGTCAAGTGCTTCACGAATAAACTGAAGTCGCTCTTCCTTATCGGTAAAATACTTGATTTCCTGTCCAATAGACAAAGCCATACTCTGAGTAGCGACCTTGATCTTATCCTTCTGGTCCTGAAGCATTATCTTTTCAGTATTACCCACACCAAGATTAGTAACATCCCGAATAGCACCCATAAAGAATGCTCCGGTTGCAATCAGAAAAAGCACCATCAATGCCAATAACAAGAAAAACCTTGCGCCAATTGATAGATTCTTCAACATATGCCCTCCCCCGATTTATGGATTCAGGTAGGATGTTCGTTACACCGTATCAGGGACAAAATCCCAGTCTTAGTAAAAATATACATCTTTGGTGGAAAAATTCAAAGTAATTAACATTATTTTTGGATAAAAATACATCCAGCAAAAAACATTCACTGCTGTATTTTTAACACATTACAAATTATCTCCTTTAATAAATATAAGCATTACCGTCCAAAACACCAGTAACAAAAAAGGCCGAAGACGATAAGTCTCCGGCCTTTTAAAGCATATGCGGCTATTACTAGATTACATAATCAATCGCATCACGGGAAGATACAACTTCCTTGATAAATGCAACGCATTCCTGATGCAGAGGATGGACAGCATAAGCCTGTAGATCTTCTTTGCTGTCAAATTCAGAATAAAGCACGATATTCCACTTCTGTGTGGATTCGAAAACATCCACACTTACTTCAACATGCTTGAGTTCATTAATCTTACCGTTCAGGGCCTCAATCATTTCTTTGATCTTAACCCCGTTTTCCGCAGCAGTTGCTCCGGCAGCTTCCTCTTTAAGATTCCACATTACAATATGTTTAATCATTTTTCCTCCGTTCCTTAAGTGCATATTAAGAACAGGACAATGGATTTGTTATTTCAAAGCTGCATTAGAGCTTATTTTTACGGGCTGTTCAAGCCTAAACACACAGGCTGTTCAAAAATGGTGAGATGCTAGGCGCAAGAAAAGTTCAAGACCGACGCGTACTTTTCAGTACGCGAGGGTTTGAACTTTTTAAAACAACGACGCAGATCGCCGTTTTTCAACAGCCTGCTAACTTCTAAGTTCTTCCACCAAAGCTACCAGCGCATCCACTTCACGGGAAAGATCCGTCGCGGCTTCAGCGGCAAGCATACTGTTGCGGGCGTTATCTTCAGTCATGGAATCAATCTCAGCAATACTGCGGTTGATTTCATCAGAGGTTGCAGACTGCTCTTCAGCAGCAGTTGCAATGGACTGTACCTGCCCTGCTGCGTTGGAAGCAAGAGTAACAATCTCAGAAAGAACCTCACCGGAAGAACGAGAGTGGTCTGTTGCCCCGCCGATAGCTTCTACAGCTGTGCGCATTCCTTCAATATTCTGCTTGGCCAGCCCCTGAATGGAAGAGATACTCTTATCCACTTCATCGGTGGCCCCGATAGTCTTCTCAGCAAGTTTGCGGACCTCATCTGCAACGACAGCAAATCCCCGGCCTGCATCACCCGCACGAGCGGCCTCAATAGCAGCGTTAAGTGCCAGCAGGTTGGTCTGGTCCGCGATATCATTAATTACACCCATGACAGTACCGATTTCAATGGACTGGGTGTTTAGCTGATCCATGAGCCTTTCCAGCTCATTGGTCTGGTCCTGAATGCCGACCATGGACTCAATGGTCCCCTGAACTACACTCTGGCCTTCACTGGCCTTATCTCTTGTCTGCTCGGTATCTTCGTTGGTTTCAGTAGCATTCTTCGCAACTTCCAGAACCGTGGCGTTCATCTCTTCCATAGCTGTTGCGGTCTCAGCAATGCGTTCCTTCTGGAACTCACTGCCGTTCATAATTTCATTAGTGGACTTTTCAACATCGCGGGAGATTTTCACGATACTGTTCAGTACGGTCTCAAGCTTATTTGCAGCAGCAAGCATACCTTCACGCTTGGCACCTTCTGCCTCTTTACGGGCTTCATCAGCCTCGGCAGCCATCTTTTGGGCCACTCGTGCCTGCTCAGCAGATTCTGCTTCCTTACGCTTGATATCAGTCAGGTTCTCATCAAGGGTTGTGGTCATAGTGTTAATGGCCCGCTGCAAAGTGGAAATTTCACTCCGTCCGGTGGGGTTAAGGGTAATGGTCAGATCGCCTTCAGAAACATGTACCGCCGCATCAGTTGCAGCCTGCACAGGACGTACGATGGAACGGACAATGACAATACAAAGCGGGGTAAGCGCAAAAAGTAGCAATGCGAGCATAATCAACACAATTTTGGTTGTATCAGCCACGACAGCATCATCAATTACTGTTTCTACGCGCATCCTTTCCGCTTCAATATTATCAATGTATACCCCGGTTCCGATCCACATGGATGTTCCGGGAATCATGGTCGCGTAAGCAAGTTTAGGCTGGAGGCCTTTTCCGGGTTTATCAAAAATATATTCTACAAAATCACCATTTCTGGCAGCACTGGAAAGTTCCTTGACAAAGTAAACACCGTTCTTGTCTTTGGCACCACTGAGATCTTTACCCTGCAAAGATTTTTTAGGTGGTAGGGCGACAACAGTAGTCCCTTTGTAAACAAAAAAGTAACCGGACTTATCATTTTCAAATCTGAAGCTGTCAATGGATTTACGTATAAATTCAATTTTAGCATCTTCGCCGTCAACAGCTCTAAGCTGTGCCCCCATAGACTCCGCAGCAGCGCGGGTGGCAACCTCAATCTTGTCCTTCTGACCTTGAAGCATTACATTTTCAATCTCAGTAAGGCCAATATGCTCGACCTGACGGATTTCAGCAAGGAACATAGCTCCGCAGATTATCAAAAACACTAAGACTGAAGCCAGCAGCAAAACAAAGCGTCCACCGATAGACAAATTTTTTAACATAGCCCTCTCCCGAAAATTCAAATTTGATATTATCCCTGAAGCACAAAACAATATAATGCTGCATGCTCATCCCTTCGATTACACAGCTTTAACGTCCACAATACACACGTATCGGTAACAAAACAACAAAAGTTAATACTTTTGATGTTATCAAAAACAATAGAAAAACACTACGATGCACATTTTAACACAAACATAACAAAAAAGGCTTTTCCATCGGGCGAGCGAATGGAAAAGCCTTAAGTGCGCGGCCTGTAACCGGTGTTTTCAGTTGCGAGGTGAAGGTACCGGGTTTGGAGGCATTATTACATGCCGCAGCTTAAACCACTGTCCGCGACCGGCAAACATAGCCGCGGACAGTGAGCGTGTGTCGTATTTTATTTTCTGCGTTCAGCCATATATTCAGCAATGTGCTTAACTTCAAGATCCGTACCCTGCTTTTTGGCACCGCCGCGAATCTGCATTACGCAACCGGGGCAGTCGGTCAGCAATACTTTAGCACCGCTTTCCTTCGCATTATTAACTTTCTTAGTAAGCAGCTGCTCAGAGATTTTGGGGAACTTCACAGAGTAGGTTCCACCGAAACCGCAGCAGACTTCTTCTTCAGCACTTTCCTTGTAATCCAGTCCTGCTTTGACCATCAACTCACGGGGAGCGGATTTAACATCCAGTCCACGGCAAAGGTGACAGGGAGCGTGGTAGGTGACTGCATCACCGGCGGAATCAAGGAAGTCCTCTTTTTCAACACCAAGTACATCATTCATAAAGGAGCTGTAATCGATGACCTTGTCGGCGAAAGCCTTTACGCGGGTAGCGTACTTGGGGTCCTGTCCGAGCATCTTCATGTAATTGTGCTTCAGGTGGGATGCACAGGAAGCACACATGGTCAGGATGTAATCGCAGTCAGTACCTTCAAAGGCTTCCATGTTCTGGATGGCAACTTCCCTTGCGGCAGTTACTTCACCCATCATCTGCAACGGCAGGCCGCAGCAGGACTGATCCATGGGGAATTCAAGATTTACATCCTTGTTGCGCATACTTTCCACGGTAGCAACGGACTGCTCGGGGTATACGAAGTCCTGAACACAACCGGAGAAAAGCGCAACCTTGTACTTGGGATTAGCAACCTTTGCAGGCTGAACCTTGGCCCACATATCGCGGAAAGGAACTTCTGCAACGGTAGGCAGTGCCCTGAAATCATGATCAGGCATGAAGATCATGGGCAGGTGGCGCATGAAGCCGTCTTTACCCTTCATGGGTTTCTGGGCAGTCTTGGCGATGCGCAGGAACTTGTGGAAGAGTTTGCGGTTCTTCATCATTTTCGCGAGGAAGGAGGAGTACATGGGATGTCCTTCTTCTTCCAGAATGCGGGCCTGAATGTCTTTGATCAGACCGGGCAGGTCAATTCCACCTGCACAGATTTCCTTACATGCTCCACAGTTGATGCAGTTCTGAACAAGGTTCTTAGCCTTTTCAGTGCCGTGGTAGAAGTAAGTAAGGATGAGGCCGATAGCCCCGATATAGATATGGCCCATTTTATGGCCGCCGACCATGCGGTAGACAGGACAAACGTTGGCGCATGCGCCACAACGTACGCAGCGGTGAACCTGAGAGAACACCGGGTCCTTTGCGAGAGCGCGTCTTCCATTGTCCAAAAACACGAAGTGCACTTTCTTCCTGTCATCCTCAGCCGCGGCACACTCGTTGGACCCGGTGATCCAGGTAACATAAGAGGTGATCGCCTGCCCGGTAGCATTACGGGGCAGTGCTTTCAGAACGCGCAAAGCATCATGAAGCTTAGGGGTCAGTTTATCGAGACCCATGAGAGCTACATGAACTCTGGGCAGAGTGGTAACCAGTCGGGCGTTACCTTCGTTGGTAACAAGACCGATGGAACCGGTTTCAGCGATAGCAAAGTTACCGCCGGAGATGCCCATATCGGCATCAACAAATTCCTGACGAAGCTCGCGGCGGGCAACCTTAACGAGTGCCTGAACATCATCGCCCTGCTTCTGGCCGGTCACGTCAGAGAAAAGGTCGCTGACCTGATGACGGGAAAGGTGGATAGCAGGCATAACCATGTGTGAAGGGCCTTCCTTACGCATCTGAATAATCCACTCACCGAGGTCGGTTTCAACAACCTTGAGGTTCAGATCATCTTCGAGATGGTGGTTCAGCAAGGTCTCTTCCGCAGTCATGGACTTGGATTTGACGATGGTCTTACAGTTTTCATCCATTGCGATACGGCCGATGATTTCATTGGCTTCCTTAGCATCCTTGGCAAGGTGAACAACTGCGCCACGCTTTTCAGCTTCTTCCTTGAACTTGGCGAAAAGTTCGTCAAGTCTGGATGCGGCAGCGTCTTTGGCTTCAGCAATATCGCGGATCAGAGCTTTTTCATCCATATCCTTGAACGCATTGGCGCGGCTGCCGCGGTAGGCAACAGCAAAATTGTCCATTGCAGTTCTGAGGAAATCATTATCAAGGGATTCCCTGATCTCTTTTCTGTATTCTTTAAGATTCTTAGCGTCCTGCATGATTAGTCCTCCAGAAGAAGAATATGAAGTTCAAGGGGACCGTGTACGCCGATGGCGAGAACGCGCTCAATATCAGCAGTACGGCTGGCACCGGTGATGAATGCGGTGTAGTCGCCCTTCATCATGTTGCCTTCCATCCATGATTCAAGTTCGTAGGAGTTATCCACAAGTTTGGACTTGGGCAGAACTGCTACGTGTACTTCACTGATCATGGTGGCCAGCCTCAATTCTTCATTGGGACAGTTGAGAACGAGAGAACCGGTCTCGGCAATACCGTGATCAACACGGGTAAATGCGATATCAATGCCGCCGAGATGGTTGCGGACGCTGTCTTTAATCAGGGTAAAACCGTTTTCTTCACATTGTTTTTCCAACGCGGCGGCCTCTTTCTTGGCCAGTGCAGGAGCTACAATGGTTTTGCCGGTCTTGGTTGCACAGAGCTGCTCAGCAGTGTTGGAGAGGTTCTGTTCACAACCGGAAATAAGCATTTTACAGGCTTCTTTTTTTCCGCAGAGATCCATTGTGTACTTGTACGCTTCATCCAGAGAAGAGATCTCTGTCACTACAGCGGATACAAGTTCAGCTTTATCGGTAAAAAGCTTTACACTTTCAGCTTTAGCTGTCATTTTTCCCCCAAATACGATGGACGATGTTATATAAACAATGTCCGTTAATATTTCCGTAAATGCCACCTTATCCCTTCCACAAGACTGGCGGCACAGCCCCTTCCTTCAAGGCTGTTACGGACCGTTTCCTTCAGGCAGTCCTTCTAGTGCAGTGCCCATTAAATGGGTCATCGCACTAAAACTAGGAGGCCTGTCCATTCTTTACCGGGGTGAAGTCTTCCACACTTCACCCCGGTTTTTTTTCAATATATACTTCTACAGTCCGAGAACTGCTACAGTATCGTTAGCAATTTCAAGTTCTTCGTTAGTGGCAATAATCGCTACCTTTACAGCACCGTCATCATCACTGATGAAAGAGGGAGTTCTGTCCCAGTTCCAGTTCTTGTCTTTGTTGATGGTGATACCAAAGTTTTCAAGACCGGAAAGGGATCTTGCGCGGTATTCAGGATCGTTTTCGCCGATACCTGCGGTGAATACGATGGCGTCAACACGGCCCAGTTCAAAAGCGTAAGCACCGATGAACTGACGTACGCGATGGCAGGCCATATCCAGAGCGAGTTCTGCTTTTTCGTCGCCTTCTTCAATGCGGGCGTGAATGTCGCGCAGATCGTTGGAACCGCAGATGCCTTTGAGGCCGGACTCATTAGTGAGGGTAGAAACGACTTCAGCAGCACTCTGGCCGGTTCTTTCAGCAATGAAGCCCACGATTGCAGGATCAACATCGCCGCAACGGGTACCCATGATGATACCGCCGAGAGGAGTCAGACCCATGGAAGTGTCGTAGCACTTACCGTTCTTGACTGCGGAAATGGAAGCACCGTTTCCGAGGTGAACAGTGATGATGTTGGACTCTTCAAGGGGCTTGCCCAGAAGTTTAGCGGTTTCACGGGCAACAAACTTGTGGGAAGTGCCGTGCATACCGTATTTTCTAAGGCCCCAGTTTTCATAGTATTCGTAAGGAACGCCGTACATGTAAGCCTTGGGCTCCATGGTCTGGTGGAAAGAGGTGTCGAAAACAACAACCTGTTTTACACCGGGGAACAGTTCCATAGCGGTTTCAATACCGATAACGTGACCGGGGTTGTGCAGAGGTGCGAGAGGAATACAATCGCGGATACCCTGCAAAACTTTTTCGTCAACTTCAACAGGCTCGAAGAAAAGCTCACCACCGTGAACAATACGATGACCGATAGCTGCGATCTCGGACTTTTCTTTTACAACACCTTTATCGGCGTCGGTAAGCAGGTTGATTACTTCAACCATACCTTCCCTGTGGGTGGGAAAAGGCTGCTCAGCGGTATATTTTTCAGAGGTCTTGTAGCTGATGCTACCCATTTCTTCGCCGATGCGTTCTACAATACCGGAAGCGAGATCGTTACCGGAGGTCATGTCCAAAAGCTGGTATTTGATAGAAGAGCTACCAGCGTTGATAACTAAGATTTTCATTTTAAATAAGTCCTTTTTCGGCTGCTGCCTGAATTGCTGTGATTGCGACGGTGTTAACAATATCCGGAACAGTGCAGCCTCTGGAGAGGTCGTTCACAGGCTTGTTGAGACCCTGGAGTACTGGGCCGATTGCGACTGACTGTTCGGCGGAGCGTTGTACAGCTTTATAGGTATTATTGCCAGTGTTAAGATCGGGGAAAATAAAAACAGTTGCCTTACCTGCTACTTCACTGTCGGGAAGTTTGGTCTTCGCAACGGAAGGATCAATGGCGGCATCGTACTGAATAGGCCCTTCGAGCTTCAATTCAGGATTGCGTTCCTTGGCTATTTTTACCGCTTCCTTAACCTTCTCAACATCAGCACCCTTACCGGACTGCCCAGTGGAGTAAGACATGAGGGCTACGCGGGGTTCAACACCGAAGATCTTAGCGGTTTCGGCAGAGTTCAAAGCAATCTCGGCCAGCTGTTCCGCATTGGGATTCGGGTTGACTGCGCAGTCACCGAAGACCAGAACTTTGTCTTTGAGGCACATCAGGAAGACACTTGATACGATGGACGCACCGGGCTTGGTCTTGATGAACTCAAAAGCGGGACGGATAGTCTGTGCGGTGGTGGTTACGGAACCGGAAACCATACCGTCTGCGTCGCCTTTCTGGACCATCATGGATGCGAAGTAAGTGGGGTCCAGCATACGGTCACGGGCGTCGGACATACGGATGCCCTTGTGCTCGCGAAGCTTGAAGTAGGTTTCGCAGTAATCATCGAACTGGGGTGCGGACTCGGGATCGAGGATACGCACATCGTTCATTTCAAGGCCGAGCTGGGAAATCTTTCCAGCTATTTCATCAGCCTTACCGAGCAGGACGATATCAGCAACACCACGGCGGGTCAGCATATCAGCCGCACGCAGAACCCTTTCGCCAGTTCCTTCAGGAAGGACGATGGTCTGCTTGTTGGCCTTAGCTTTCTGAACCAGCTTATACTCAAACATTTTGGGAGTAACTTTGCTGGATTTGCTGGTGATCAGACGGTGTCTCAGCTCATCTGTCTTCACGCTGGCTTCAAAAGTACCCAGAGCGGAAGCTGTCTTACGCTGATCGTCAGGATCGATTCTTCCGTAGAGTTCACTCAGCAGCTGAGTGGTACGGTAAGTGTTGGTAGATACGGAAAGGATGGGAGTAGGAACACCGGTCCAACCTTCAATCAAGCGGTGCACGCTGGCACTGGGCTGAAGTCCGCCAGTAAGCAGAATACCGGAGATATCCGGAAAAGAACTTGAAAGACGGGATGCCAGTGAGCTCAGAATAATATCGGAACGGTCACCGGGAGTGATGATCAGACTGCCATCTTCAATGTATTCAAGGAAGTTGCCGATACGCATAGCTGCGATAACATAATCATCAACGAGTGTATCAAGTCTTCCATGACCATAAAGAACAGCACCGTCAAGCCACTTGCGGACGTCGTTCATGCTGGGATTACCCAGACTTTCGTTTTCATCAATACCGTAAACGAGAAGTTCCTGAGTACATCTGGTCTTGCACTTAATGCTGGACAGGATCTCTTTTTTCTCATCATCAGTCGCGGTAAGCCTGTTGATGATTGCGGCGACGGTGTCTACGCCTTTGTCTTCGAGAGCATCGATAACGAGCTGGGTAGAGGCGATAATGTCGTCAGCGGTCTTCCCTCTTCCGTTTGCAACCAGAAGTACGGGACAGCTGAGGTTGGCGGCGATTTCCGCGTTGATGTCGAACTCGAAGTTCTGGTCTTTACCCTGAAAGTCGGTTCCTTCACAAAGCACGAAGTCATACTTCTCTTCAAGCTGGCTGTACTTGTTGAGAATATTCTCCAGCAGCAAAGAATGCTTGCCGCTGTTAATGAGTTCCCTTGCTTCCTTCAAGGTGTAGGCATAAGTATCCTCATAACTGATATCCAGTTTGAAATGTTCCATGATCAGATTGATATCGTGATCACGGGCACCGGTCTGGTTATCATTAATGATGGGTCGGAAGATGGCTACGTGCTGCAGGTCTCTTAGCAACAGTTGCATCACGCCCAGAGCAATGGCAGATTTACCGCTCTTCTCTTCGGTGGCAGTGATGTAAAGGTTTTTAGACACTGGGATTATCTCCTGTGTAGAGCGTGAACGGCTGGAACCTTCAGAGCCGCATTTGAAGAGTTCACGCATTTTCATTAAGTTTTTATTGGGCCGGACGTTACTAAACTGTCCTACTAACCCGAAAAGTCATCCAACCAATCCCTATTTGAACTGTTTTTGTTGAAGTAGTCCAGAATGAAATCATTCTGGACTACTTTCGTATACTACTTCAGGGAATCGGCGTAGATTTCAAGGACGTGTTTTACCTCTACTCCACCACCGGTCTGGGACAGCATGTCACCGAGCTGCATCATGCATGCAGGGCAACCAGTTGCCGCAACCTGTGCACCGGCGTCGCGGACGTTGCCCGCCTTACGCTCACCGATGCTCTTGGAGAGGTCGTAGTGGTAAAGGTTGAAGGAACCGCCGCAGCCACAGCAACGGTTGGCTTCGTTCATTTCCTTGAACTCGTAACTTTCGTTACTCTTCAGCAAGGCACGGGGCTGTGCGGCAACACCAAGGGATTTAGAGAGGTGACAGGGGTCGTGGTAGGTAACGACCTTTCCGCCCTTCTTGGGTTCCGCAGGAGCCTTAACGCCCACGATATCAACGAGGAATGCGTTAATGTCCATGGTCTTAGCTGCGAGATCCTTAACTTTTTCTACGAAAACAGGATCTTCATTATCAATCATTTTAGGCCAGGTCTCATGCAGAGTGGCTGTGCAGGTAGCACAGGGAGTCACCAGATAATCAAAGGTTCCGTCTTCGAAAGCCTTGATATTCTGTTTCATGAGAGCAACCATGGTATCAGCATCACCGGAAGCCAGTGTGGGGATACCGCAGCAGGCCTGTCCCTTGGGCAGGAAGATTCCAACACCGTGGTGTTCCAGAATCTTGATTGCCGCATGACCTACATTGGGGAACATTTTATCCACAACACAGCCGGGGTAGAAAGCTACCTTGAGGCCGCTCTTGCCGCGGGGAGTATCCAGCTGGGGATAATCCTTGCGGAAAGGCTTTTTAGCCAGAGGCATGAAGTGACGTTCGCCAAGCAGCGGGTTCAGCATGGCACAGCTTGCAGCACCGGAGGCCTGGTCGGCGATCTTTGCAAACGGACCCTGAAACTTTGCGCTCATCTCAGTCAGAGTGTTGAACAGTTTGGGACGGGTAAGCAGTCCCTTGAAGATCATCTTCTTAGCCGGGGAAAGCCCCTTGTAGGCGGTAACGATAACGCGCGCCTTCATGAAGATGTCCATAATCTTTACGCCGGAAGGACAGTTGGCAGCACAGGAACCGCAAAGCAGACACCTGTTCAGCTTTTCGTTAACCTGATCAGCGTCTTTGACCATTTCGTGGGCAAGCTTCTCCAGAAGAGCGATCTTGCCGCGGGTCACGTCTGCTTCCTGCATGGTTTCGGCGAATACAGGACAAACGGCCTGACACATACCGCACTTCATGCAGGCGACCATCTGGTCATCCAGCTCCATGAGGTTTTGAGCTAATTGCTTAAGATCTTCCATCCTAGACGTCTCCGATAATCTTGGTGGGGTTCAGGATACCTTTCGGATCGATAGCCCGCTTCATTTTCAGGGAGTACTCAAGGGTAGCCTTGGAAGTTTCTTTTTCCATCCACTTGGATTTTGCCATACCGATTCCGTGCTCGCCGGAAAGGGTTCCCTTAAGGGAAAGAGCAACATCAAAGATTTCGTTAACCGCTTCTTCTACGCGGTGGAACTCTTCCTTGTTTCTGTTGTCACACAGGATGGTGGGGTGAAGGTTACCATCACCGGCGTGACCGAAGGTTCCGATGTCGAGTTTGTATTTTGCAGCGATCTTTTCCAGACCTTCCATCATTGCAGGAATCTGGGAGCGCGGTACGGTAGCATCTTCGAGAACGGTAGTCGGTTTCGCACGGGCAAGAGCAGGCAGAGCGTTACGACGAGCGGTCCAGAGGGCTTCACGTTCTTCAGCGGTTTCTGCCATTTTAACTTCGTTGGCACCGCACTTCTTACAAATATTAACAACCTTTTCAGCATCTTCGATGACTTCAGCCTGATGACCGTCAACTTCGATGAGCAGGATTGCGCCAGCATCACGGGGCAGACCGGCTTTGGTGAAGTCGTCTACGTAGCGGATGGTGGAATTGTCGAGGAATTCCAGAGTACAGGGAACAATGTGATTGGAAATGATGGAAGCAACGGTTTCAGATGCTTTGTGGACATCGGGGAAAACAGCCATCATAGCCTTGGATGCTTTCGGCGGCGGAACGAGCTTGAGGATGATGTTGGAGAACACACCCAGAGTTCCTTCGGAAGCAACCATGAGTCCGGCAAGATTATAGCCGGTTACACATTTAACGGTGCGGGAACCGGATTTGATCAGGTCACCGTTTACATCATAGAAATCCATGCCCATGACGTAATCTTTGGTAACACCGTATTTGAGTCCGCGGAGTCCGCCAGCGTTCTCAGCAACGTTACCACCGATGGTGGAAACTGCCTGTGAACCCGGATCCGGGGGATAGAAAAGTCCTTTAGCGGCAACCTGTGCTGCGAACTGTGCAGTTACAACACCGGGCTCTACTACTGCGTAGAGATCCTGCTCATTGATTTCGAGAATTTTATTGAGACCGTTGGTCAGAACAACAACGCCACCGGGGTGGGGAATGGTACCACCGGAAAGGTTTGTTCCTGCGCCGCGAACGGTCATGGGCAGGCCATGTTCATTACAGAGTGCGGTAACGGGGCCGATCTGCTCGGTAGTGGTAGGCTTGATTACGAGGGAAGGTACCTGGGGATCGAGTACCGCGGAATCGTAAGAATATGCGTGGAGGTCAGCTTCTTCGTGCATGACATTTCCAGCACCTACAATCTTTTCAAAGTCTTTTGCTAATTTAGCGTTGGACATGTTTTTTTGCTCCTGAATCTAAAAAACAATCATTTATATAAATCAACCCGGACTAATTAAACTCTCAGGGCCGGAGCCGTCTCCGGCCCTGAGGGGGACGTTATTTAATTAGAACAGTCCGGGGTACATTACGAAGGAGAGTACGCAGGCTACGATACCTACTACTGCACCGTAGAGGAGGAAAGGCCATACGGTACGCTTAAGGATCTGACCTTCCATACCGGAGAGACCGACAACCGCACATGCTGCAACGATGTTGTGGATGCAGATCATGTTACCCATTGCGCCACCAACAGCCTGTGCAGATACGATGATCTGACGGGGCAGGTCGAGTTTAGCAGCTACGCCCCACTGGAATTCAGCGAAGAGCAGGTCGGATACAGTGTTGGAACCGGTGATGAAGGAACCGAGACCACCAACAAAGGATGCGAACATGGGCCAGGTCTGGCCGGCGAGACCGGAAACAGCTTCAGCCAGTGCCAGAGGCATGGACTGGTAACCGTTGGGGTTCAGTGCAGCGTCAGCAATACCGGAACCGCGGAAGATGGAGACCAGTGCTACGGAGAAGAACAGCGCGATGGTGGGGTTCTTCATTTTAACGATAGCTTCTTTCCATGCGGTAGCGGCTTTATCAGCGGGCATACCGTGGATGAAGATGGTCAGTACTGCTACAAGAGCGAAAGGAATGGTACCGGGCAGGTACAGAACCTTGATGGAGTTGTTTACTGATTCAAAACCGAGGATGTTCTTAAAGGGGATTGCAACACCTGCGAGCATGCCTTTAAGGCCAAGCTCGGGGATACGGGTGATAACAAGGATGAGACCGATGAGAATGTAAGGAGTCCAAGCTTTCAGCTGACTCATGTGAGCCTTGAACTCACCGGAGTTCTCAGCGGATACGGAACCTGTCCATTCAGCATCCCAAGTGGAGGGTGCGCCGAAGTCCCAGGTTTTTTCAGGTACACAAAAACCGTTTTTAGCACCGAGTACAGCAATACCGAGACCTACGAGACCACCAAGCAGGGAGGGGAACTCAGGTCCGACAAACCATGCGGTGAAGAGGTAAGGAACGGAGAAAGCGGTGGATGCGAAAAGAGAGAATTTCCATGCAGCGAAACCTTCAGACCATTTCTTGTTTTCACCGAAGAAACGGGTCATGAAACCGAGCATGAAGATGGGCAGGATGTAGATCATGGGAATGTGCATCACAGTTGACCACTGACCTACAACTGCGTCGAAAGCTTCCATGGAGTTGAAGTTCAGGCCGGGTACTGCGGAAGCAACAGCCTGGTCAACATAAGAAGTCAGGTATTTCATACCGAGGATAACCGGGGTACCGACAGCACCGAAGGTTACAGGGAAGGAGTTGTATACCAGACACATTACAACTGCACACAAGGGGGGGAACCCGAGGCTGAGGAGCAACGGAGCTGCCAGAGCTGCGGGAGTACCGAAACCTGCGGCACCTTCAATGAATGCGGCGAACAGGTAACCGATGATCAGAACCTGTACGCGGCGGTCACGGCTGATACCCTGAAAACCGTACTGAATGGTTTCCATACCGCCGGAATATTGCAGAGTGTAAAGAATGATGATTGCCCCGAAAACAATGATCAGGACGCCGATAGCGGTAACAAAACCATGCAAAGTAAGAGCTGCAACATAAGCAGTGGGCAGGTTCCAGACGGCGATTGCGCCTGCAACAGCAGAGAGCCATGCAACGGGCATAGCTTTAGTAGCGGGCCAGCGAAGACCGACCATGAGTACCAGAGCCAGTACGATCGGGATGATCGCAACGAGGGCTAAAATTCCTACAGACATGTTTCCTCCTTAAGCAGTGAAAAATCACTTGTGTTCTTTGCCGTGCTCTGACGAGAACACTCCCATCATACCACATAAGCACGGCATAGGTTCAGCGTTTTTTAAAAGTCTGCTGAAATGACTTCTACCCTGCCCTCCTCTTGCTGCGATACCTTCCACAATTTCGCAGAGAGAGGGGGTGCTGCGGACGGGCCACCTGTGCAGGCCCGTCCGCAGGCGCGGGTGGTGCTATTCGCCTTGGCTGTAATCAGCCGCGGCCATGTGTTTCAATATTTCGTACCGTTCGTTGTAATCTTTTTCGATTTTCGCGCGGTATTCTTTGGATGCTTCGGGGTTGATGCGCTCAAGCAGGCCGTAGCGGTTTTCGCCGGCCATGAACTCCTGCATGGTTCCGTCGGGAGCTTTGGACTCCAGAACGAAGGGGTTTTTGCCTTCGTCGGCAAGCAGGGGGTTGAAGCGGTAGAGAGGCCAGTAACCGGAATCTACTGCCAGCTTCATTTCGAGCTGGGTCTTGCCCATACCCTTGCGGATACCCTGGTTGATGCAGGGAGCGTAGCAGATTACCAGAGAAGGACCGGGGTAAGCTTCCGCTTCCTGAATTGCCTTCATGAACTGCTGCTTGTTTGCGCCCATGGATACGGATGCAACGTATACGTAACCGTAGCTCATCATCATGCGGCCGAGATCTTTCTTGCCGGTGCTTTTACCGCTGGCAGCGAACTTGGCGATGGATCCGAGAGGTGTTGCCTTGGAGGACTGACCACCGGTGTTGGAGTATACTTCAGTATCCATTACGAGGATGTTGATGTCGCGACCGGAAGCGAGCACGTGGTCAACACCGCCGAAGCCGATGTCGTATGCCCAGCCGTCACCACCGAATACCCAGAGGGATTTCTTGGTGAAGAGGTCTTCCATCTCTGCGATTTCAGCCAGAACTTCGGTCTGGGGTACGGAGAAAACACCGTCCAGAACTTTCTGACCGTACTCTTCAGAGAGAGCTGCGTTATCTTTATTTTCCAGCCAGCCTTTCATGTCAGCTTCGAGTTCAGCGGGAACGCCTGCTTCGATAGCTTCACCAACGAGGTCGGCCAGTTTTTCACGGCGGTGGGAAACACCCATTTCAAGGCCGTATCCGAACTCAGCTGCATCTTCGAACAGGGAGTTGCCCCAGGTGGGACCGTGACCGTTCTTGTTGGTGCAGTAAGGAGTGGTCGGAGCGGATGCACCCCAGATGGAGGAACAACCGGTGGCGTTTGCAATGATCATGCGTTCGCCGAAGAGCTGGGTGATAGCTTTAACGTAAGGAGTTTCACCGCAACCGGAACATGCGCCGGAGAATTCCATCAGCGGACGCTGGAACTGGGAACCCTTAACAGTGGTTCTGCTCATGAGGCCGTCCTTTTCGGGGATGGTCTGGGAGAACTCAAGGTTGGGAACTTCAGTGGGGGTCTGGGTAGCGATGGGCTTCATGACCAGAGCGGACTCTTTTGCGGGGCAGATATCTGCGCAGTTACCGCAACCGAGGCAGTCCTGAGCGTAAACCTGCATGCGGTATTTGAGACCTTTGATCTCTTTACCCTTTGCATCGATGGTTACGAAGGACTCAGGAGCGTCTTTCAATTCTTCTTCAGTTACGAGTACGGGACGGATAGCTGCGTGCGGGCAGACAAATGCACACTGGTTACACTGAATGCAGTTTTCAGGCAGCCATTCGGGAACGTTGATAGCAACGCCGCGTTTTTCGAACTGAGCAGTGGAAAGAGGGAAGAGGCCGTCAGGCTCAAAAGCGGAAACAGGCAGGTTGTCACCTTTCTGAGCAAGGATGGGACGGACAACATCAGTGATGAAAGCCGGCTCATCAGATACGGCCGCCTCTCCTTCAGTGAGGTCTTTCCAAGATTCGGGAACATTGATTTCAGCAAGGTTGGCAACAGCCTGGTCAACAGCAGCGTTGTTCATGTTGACGATCTTGTCGCCCTTCTTGCCGTATGCTTTTTTGATGGACTCTTTGAGGTACGCAACTGCGTCTTCAAAAGGAATAACATCAGCAAGCTTAAAGAATGCAGTCTGCATAACCATGTTGATACGACCGCCGAGACCTACTTCAGCTGCAATTTTAACAGCGTCGATGGTGTAGAACTTGAGGTTCTTTTCAGCGATGGTACGGCGCAGCTCTACGGGAAGTTCCTTCTCCATGTCTTCAGCAGACCAGGGAGAGTTGATCAGGAAGGTTCCGCCTTCTTTGATGCCTTCGAGCAGGTCGTACTGGTGTACGTAGCTGGAGTTGTGGCATGCAATGAAGTCCGCGCTGGTTACCAGATAGGTGGACTGGATGGGGTTGTCGCCGAAACGCAGGTGAGACATGGTGATACCGCCGGACTTCTTGGAGTCGTAAGCAAAGTATCCCTGTGCGTACATGTCGGTTTTGTCACCGATGATTTTAATAGCCTGCTTGTTTGCACCGACAGTACCGTCAGCACCGAGACCCCAGAATTTACACTGAACAGTTCCTTTAGGAGTGGTGTCCATTTCAGGACCTACTGCGAGGGAAGTGTTGGTAACGTCATCTTCAATACCGACGTTGAAGTGGTTCTTGGGACCGGCTGCTTTCATGTTGTCGAACACGGATTTAACCATGTTGGGGCGGAACTCTTTGGAACCGAGACCGTAACGGCCTGCGGTAACAACGGGGTTCATGCCGCTTTCCATGAATGCGGTACAGATATCCTGATACAGGGGATCGCCGAGGGAGCCGGGCTCTTTAGTGCGGTCCAGAACAGTGATGTTGGTGGTGGTTGCGGGGAGTACGTTGAGGAAGTACTCGGTGAGGAAGGGGCGGTACAGACGTACTTTGATGAGACCCACTTTTTCACCGTCGGCAACGAGCTTGTTGACGACTTCTTCAATGGCTTCACAACCGGAACCCATGGCAACGATAACTCTTTCAGCTTCTTCGTGGCCCACGTAGTCGAAAGGCTTGTAGTAACGACCGGTAAGATCACCGACTTTCTTCATGCAGTTGGTAACGATAGCAGGAAGCTGATCGTAGAAACCGTTAGCTGCTTCACGAGCCTGGTAGTAAATATCGGGGTTCTGTGCAGTACCGCGAATGGAGGGATTCTCAGGATTCATACCTCTGGAGCGGAAAGCTGCAACTGCGTCCCAGTCAACCAGAGATTTCATGTCGTCGTAATCGATGACTTCGATCTTCTGGATTTCGTGAGAAGTACGGAAGCCGTCGAACATGTGCAGGAAAGGCACGCTGGATTCGATGGATGCGAGGTGGGAAATAAGGGCGATGTCCATACATTCCTGTACGGAGCTGGATGCCAGCATGGCGAAACCGGTCTGGCGGCAGGCCATTACGTCCTGATGATCACCGAAGATGGAGAGTGCCTGTGCAGCGATTGCGCGGGCGGAAACATGAAAAACACCGGGAAGGAGTTCGCCGGAGATTTTGTACATGTTGGGGATCATAAGCAGGAGACCCTGCGATGCTGTATAAGTAGAAGTAAGCGCGCCTGCTGCGAGAGCACCGTGAACGGCACCGGCTGCACCAGCTTCAGACTGAAGCTGTTTTACGTTGAGGACCTGACCAAAGATGTTCTTACGGCCCTGCGCTGCCCATTCTTCAGCAACTTCACCCATGGTGGATGAAGGAGTAATGGGATAGATGGCTGCTGTGTCACTCATCGCGTAGGAAACGTGAGCGGTAGCTGTGTTACCATCCATAGTTTTCATGTTCTTAGCCATTAAAAAAGCTCCTTAAGAGAATTAATGTAATAACCTCACCGAGTAATTAAAAACCTTGCAAAAACAATCGGAACCCACGGCGCAAGGTTGAACACTCACATAAGCCCTAGTTATCAATTTGCGTGCCAAGTTTCGAAAACACGACAAAAGTACGGATATTCAAGCAGTTAAAGAACTCTTCCCTTTGCCCTCAACAGTAACCGCTCATTTTTGTCCGAAATTTAAGACAAAGAAAGTGTCTTTAAAATTCCTTATCTCCGTAACAGGACTGAAACATGAGTCTAAAAGCCCGCAGCTCAACGCATTCAGCCCAAAGCACACAAAAAAAGCCTTGTCCTTAAAAAAAGACAAGGCTTAGTCTTAAAAACCAGACTGAACACTTATTCAATGATTATCTAGCACTGAGCCCGTCATAACAGGCACTCACTTACATCAATCATTTATCCCATGCTTCTTGAGTAAAGCATAAAAATGCGAGCGCGAAAGACCTGATATTTTAAGGATTGTAGCGGTCTCGCCCTCGTGTCTTAAGAGAAGCTCTTCAAGGTATTTTTTCTCGGCCATACCCTTGAAAATTTTAAGGGGAGGCAACTCTTCAGTGAGAATTTCAGACACAGCATTTTCAAAAACTGAATTCTGATTCAATCCAAGTGAGTCTTTTTTTTCAGACACAGATTCCCTTACAGGTTCCGGCTGAACATCTTCCAAAGAAATATTACCACTTTTCTTGAGATTATATTTTGCCAGCTTGATTCGCAGGTTATCTGAAAGATGCATGGCGTAGATGGTATTTCCGGAACCGGAAGCTACAAATGCCTGTTCCACAATATTAAAGAGCTGGCGCACGTTACCGGGCCAGTCATAGTTTTCCAGCACTTCGTAAAAGTCAGAACTGGCAACTTTGGGCGGCACACCGTATTGCGCGCTGAGCCGTGTAAGGTGATAAGAAGTCAGCTCGCGTATATCCCCTTCCCTTTCGCGCAGGGGCGGCAGGTAAATATGAATGGTCTGGATGCGATAAAGCAGATCCTGCCTGAATTCTCCACGGGCAACCATGGCTTCAAGATCACGGTTGGTTGCAGCAATCAGCCTGAAATCACTCTTGAACTCCCTATTCTCTCCCACCGGACGATAAGTACGCTCCTGCAAAACCCTGAGAAAGGACTTCTGCACCGCAAGCGGCATCTCGCCCACCTCATCAAGAAACAAGGTTCCCTTATCCGCCAAAGGAATAAGACCCTTCCGGTCGGCCTGTGCACCGGTAAAAGAACCGCGCTTGTGTCCGAAAAGAGTACTCTCAACCAATGTCTCAGTAAGAGAGGCGCAATCCACGACTACAAAATTATTCCCGGAACGCTTGGAATTTTCATGGATAGTCTGAGCGAAAAGCTCCTTACCGGTCCCTGTCTCACCGTTAACCAGCACGTTGGCATCAGAGCCGGAGGCATGGGCTACCAGATCGTAACACCCTTTTATCTCCGTACTTTTACCAACAATATTATCAAGATTCAGAGCCACACACTGGGCTTTGTTCTGCTTTTCGATATGAAACTCAAGAGCTCTGCGCATGGACAGGGTCATCTGCTTCACAGAGGAAGGCTTGACCAGAAAATCCCAGGCCCCGCCCTGAATGGCCAGTTCAGCCCCGTCAGCATCACCCTTCCCGGTCAGAATGATAACTTCGGGATTACCGGATGAATCTTTGACCTGCTGCAAATAATCAAGCCCGTTACCGTCCGGCAGAGAAATATCGAGAAAAACAAGATCAAAATCAGTGGCCTGCACTTTGGAAAGGCCGTCTCTCAAGTTATAGGCACTGACAGACTCATGCCCCGTGCGGGCAATAAGACTCTCAATTGTTTCGCAAACCTGCACATCATCATCTATAATCAGAATTTTACCCATCTATGTACTCCGTCGAAGACAGAACTTCTCGAATTGCGTCAGCTATAGTTGTTTTATTATAAGGCTTCATCAGAACTTTCCTGACACTCTTAACATCATATTCTACATCCGCTACGTAACTAAGCACATTGCGCCTGCCGGAAACAACCAGAATAGGCAGGTCCGGAGCCACATCCTGAACCATGCGAGCAAGTTCCAGCCCGTTGGTATGCGGCATATCGTAATCGGTTATCATCAAATCAAATCGTCCGGGTTCGTCCACAATCAAGTTAAACGCTTTTTCCGGGGAAGCAAGGGCCGTAACCATATATCCCAGACTTTCCAGAATACGGGGTGTGGTCTCCAGCTGATCCTCGTCATCCTCCACAAAAAGGATATTCTCCTTCCCCATGGGCAATGCCCCGTAACTCTTGCGGGCTGTATCACGCAGCTGCCCCTGTACCGGGAGGAAAATTTCAAAACAAGTTCTTACTTCCGGGGTACTGCTGACAGAAATTCCGCCGCCATGACCTTTAATCAGGCCATGCACAACAGCCAGACCCAGCCCGGTACCTTCGGCCTTTCCTTTGGTGGTAAAGAATGGATCAAAAATTTTATCAAGTATTTCAACGGGTATCCCCGGACCATTATCCGCAATTTCCAGTCGCAAATAGATGCCGGGAGCGACGCGCATGAACTGGGCCTGCTCATCTTCAACCTCGACAGTGGTCAAGGTTACATCAATGCGCCCGCCACGCCCTTTCAGGGAATGAAAAGAATTTGTACACAGGTTCATGATCACCTGATGGATCTGAGTCGGATCGGCCATAACGTGCGGCGCACCTTCCGGGACATTGGCTGATACCCGAATATTACGCGGCAGGGAAGCCTTGATAAAGTCCACGGTTTCCTTAACAACTTCACCGATATCAGTAGGCTTAAACCCCTCCTGCGAGGGACGGCTGAAGGTAAGAATCTGCTTTACCACCCGGCTTCCGCGCTGTGCAGCCTTAATGGCCCGGTCAAGATCTTTATAGGTCAGGGTCCCCTCCTCAATGTCACTCAAGGCCAGTTCCACCGAGTTCATAATTGAAGTAAGGATATTGTTGAAATCGTGGGCAATTCCACCTGCAAGGGTCCCGATAGCCTCCATCTTCTGAGACTGAAGAAGCTGCTTCTCAAGGTTGACCTTACGGGTCACATCTTCGGCAGTGGAAAGCGTTCCCACTACCGCCCCTTTTTCATTGTAAAGGGGCACCTTGTTAATCTCCAGCCAGACCGGGTCCTCACCTTCACGGATCAGGGACCAGTTGATCCCCATACGCGGTTTACCGGACTGAAGCACTTTTTTGTCCCAGACAGCAGCCTGTTCCGCAAACCTGCGGTGGACTTCAACCTCTGAATCAGTAAGCCCTACCAGAGCCCACGGGGAACCGAGCCCGAAAAAGTCAGTAAACGAATGGTTGGCACCCAGATAACGCTGCTCTTTATCCTTCCAGCAAATCAACAACGGGATAGTATCCATAAGGATTTCCTGAAACGAAAGCTGGGCCTTAATGCGTTTTTCCACCTTACGACGCTGTAAGATGGAAATAACCAGCATTACCAGAATCATACTCAATCCGAGAATAGAAACGATAATGGTCCAAAAAACCTGTTTATCCAGTTTGTAAAAATAATCAGGCTCATTGATTATGATGCTGTCTTCAGGAAGCACATCACTATTGATTTTAAACCTTTCCAACACGTTATAATCAAACATATAATATTCATTGGTGGCTTTGATCACTCTCTGCTTCGGCATTTTCCCGGTCTTGAGTACGTACAAAGCCATCTCAGCGGCCTTACGTCCCTGATCAGTGCCGGAAAGCAGCTTCCCGCCCACAATACCGTGGCCGAGCAGAAACTCCCAGACACTGAAAATCATCACCGGAGAATTCTGGTAAATTATATTAAGCACTTCTTCCGAAGATAAAAGTTCGCCATGTGCGCCTTTATAAAAAGGCGTGAAAAGCAAGACTTCATTCTTATTCATAGTCCGTGAATGGGCCAGCAAATCCACAAGAGGCATATCGTTCCAGTATTCAAAATTCAGAACCCCCTTGAACAACGGTTCCACTTTCCTGATCTGTTCCCTGATAGCACGGGAAGTAACAGACTGGTCCCCGACTACAACAACCTTGTCCACATTGGGATTAATATTAAGGGCAAGATCAATATTGTCCTTGATGTCCGGATTTTCCAAAACCCCGCAATAGTTATCCAGCCCTTTGATCAATTCAGGTCGGAAATCGTTGATCCCGCAAAAAATAACAGGCACACCGGGAAAAAAAGTATCCCGGTAACGGAGCATAAAATTAAGGGCATTGTTATCTGAAACAACAATGGCTGAGAACTTATACTTCTGATATTTGAATACGTAGTAGGAATGCAGGATTTCCATAAAATCCCGACCCTTAAACCGCTTTGTGTCCATATATTCAATATGCAGGTCAATATTCAGCCCGCTGCTGGCAAAAGATTTGCGCAAGCCTTGTAGAATATCATCAGACCACTTGTAGCCGTTCTGATAAGAATTCAGGTAAAGAATATTACGCTTATCACCTTCAGCCTGAGCGACAGAAGCTAAAAATATACTTATAATAAGCAAAGTTATAGTGAATAGTTGTTTCACTTTCCATGTTCTCCGGTTAATATGCCTAAATGCAGGGGTGCAGCCGGGATAGCTTTCAAATGTTCTCCCTCACAGGCTTCCCTGTCCAGCTTTTACAATATACAAGAAGCGTACCGCATTGTTTCAAATTTCACGCTATCTGCATATGTTATAATTCAAAAAACCCTTATTCTGGAGAAAAAAATGAAAAAAATCATTATCTTCATTCTCATCCTATGCAGCACCCCCATTACCCTGCTTTTCGGGGCATCTACCAAACTGGATAACCCCGCCCAGCCGGAAATCAACCCTGTTCAGATCACTCTTGCAAGCGAACAGACCGGGCCGCCTGCAAATGAAACTATAAAATCAGCTCATCCAAAACTTAAATATCGCGGCACCCTGCTCCTGAACAGCCCCCATCCCGCTTTCGGAGGCTTTTCCGATTTGCTGGTCAGTAAAGATCGCAAAACATTTCTGGCTGTATCGGATATGGGCTTCTGGCTGAAAGGTTCTCTGCTTTATACACAGGCAGGATTTTTAAAAGGAGTTGGACCTAAAGCTGAACTTGGCCAATTGCTGAACACCGAGGGTAAAACCTTTACCGTTAAATACGATGCTGACGCCGAAGCACTATGCCGGGCTCCGGGTCGCACTCCGCACCCCGGATATCTTCTAGCCTTTGAACGGGTACACCGCATTAATCATTATTATTCGGGAAAGAAAATGGACCTTTCCGGCAAAGCGACCACCCTGCCCCTGCCGGAACAATTGAAAAATTCGCCTTTGAACGGAGGCATTGAAACGATGCTCCTGCTCCCGGATAATACTCTTTTCGCACTCACCGAAGGGGATGATTCAGCTGGCCCTTTTTCCGAAGCTGCGCTGCTGTCCACCGGCAAATGGACGAGTTTCAAATATAAACGAAACTCCAGTTACCGCCCGACTTCCGCCGGCAATCTTTTAGACGGGAGAATCCTTATTCTCGAAAGAAAATACGAAGGCCCCGGCACACTGGGCATTCGCTTCTGCACCATAGACCGAGATAAAATAAAGCAGGGAGCCACACTTGAACCGGAAATATTTTGTGAAATAAACCTACCCATTCCCCGCGACAATTACGAAGGCATGGACATCATCAGCGATCCAGACGGCAGACAATGGATCTACATCATTTCCGATGATAATTTCTCACCGGTACAGCACACTTTGCTCAGCTTGTTTGAACTAAATATCGCGCCCTTTAATTAATTGTTAGATTTCATATCAATAGAGGGTCGACCCTAAATTTATCCTGTATTATCAAACAGATAAACTACAATAAAAATATCCTGATAATACGCGGACATTGAAACTTTATCCATTTTTTTTGTCTGTAAGCGTTGTTTTGTTTCTCTACAGAGGTTATCTTCTTAGTAGGTATAAAGTCTATTTAACAAACGGAGGAAGCTGTGAAACAGAACAAGCGTCCGGAAAAGCAACCTAAAACTACGGCCTGCCCGATCATGAAACTAAAGGATAAAAATGAGCTGTTCATGATTTCTAATGACAACTGGAACACTCAGGACAACCGCACCTTCATCATGAATGCGGATTTCCGCCAGATGGATTCTGCACGAGACAACAAATAATTTGTCTCCGACCGTCTTCCTACCCATTCTCCGAGCAGACACAATCACATTGGCCGCCCCCCTTTGAAACAAATGCTTAAAGGGGGGATGAAGGCATAAAAAAAGCACCCTGCCCGGTGGGCAGGATGCTTAAGGATTTTTTATTTTTAAAAGCAGCTAGAAATTATTGTTGATTGCCGTAAGAATTCTGCGTGAAGCAACTTCATCGCCGAGAATTCCGTACCTGACCGTCACTTCAGTTACTTTTGTAGACACATAAGTAAAATCAATAAAGACATCTTTATCAACATCAACAGCTTTTATGGAACCATCGCTGAGCCTTTTCTTCTTCTCTTCCACCTTTAGCCCAAGACTCTGACACCCCTTAAGCGCAGCCTGAAAAGTACTGCCCAGATCAGCATTAAATTTCTGCTTAGCCTGACCGGTCACATAAACATACGTACCGCCTGCTGCCGCTCCGCCAAGAACGATCGCTGCGCAACCGGAAACGGCAACACACATGGCAAGCACAAGGCAAAAACCCAAAATTCTATTTTTCAGCATAATGCAACTCCTTGGCATAGATATTTGCTAACTTAATTATCCTGTCGCCCGAAACGGGTCAACACCTCCTTGCTCAAAAAGAAAGACACTCAAATATTAAACCCCACAAGAAGGGGCACTCACACTTATTCACCCCTACTCTTCAGACAATGTAGCACCCACCCCATTGCGAAACGCGAAACTATCGATCACAATTCTTCTTCACAACACAAAAAACCACCTTTACACTCTTGCGAAACAGCCATCTACCCGCAGAATAATTGACCTAACACAAAACATCATTCCCGAGACCTACTTGACAGAATAAATACTTGCAGGCAGAATCACCCTTATTTTGGGCATATTTGTGACATGTCCTAAATTTCAAAAAAGCAAAAGACTACGTAATACGTAATAAAATTTTCCACCAACACAACGATCAGGTATCTCTAATGAAAATCGGCTGTATCGGACCTTCAGACTCTATCCGGCTTGTTAAGGAAGTCACCGCCAGATGTTGTCCCGATATCACCTTGCTCACCTATATAAGAGAGCGGGCCGAAGACTCATGGGAAGTGCTTGAACAGTGTCAGCGTGAAACCAGCGGGACCCTATTTACCGGTATTGCGGTACAGGAGGGAGCCAAGGCTCGCGGAACTATCACCAATCCTTACGAACACATCCAGCGCGGCGGATACAGCCTGCTGCGCGTACTCTCGGAGATGAACCGCAAAGGCATCAAGTCCGGCAGACTTAGTATTGACGTGGTAAGTGATGACATTCTGGTGGAGGTTGTACGCGAATTCGGTGTAGAACTCGAAAATATCCACTCTATGCCTTACGCTTTGCACCTTGGCGAACAGGAATATTTCGACCGCCATGTAGCACTCTACGAATCCGGCAAAGTCGAGGCCATCGCCACCGGATTCGGATACGTATACACCGAACTGAAAAAACTGGGACTTCCGGTCTTCAGGCTTTACGCCAGCACCTTGCAGATCAGGGACTCCCTGACCCGGCTCACCGGACGCATTAAAAACCTGAGTCTGCGCTCCGCCGGGATAGCCATTCAGCTGATCAAGCTGAAATCAATCACCCGCAGTTCCATCAACCAGTATGACGACATGAAAAACGGAGGCAGGTTCTACCTTGAGCTTCTAGAGTATGTCCGGGCCATTCAGGGCAGCCTTTTTAATTTCGGAACTGAGGAATACGTAATTTTCTCCACCCGCGGCCTTATCGACAGCCACCCGCACCGGGACCATTTTGAAAGGCTGCTCAGCTGGGGACGGGAGCGCAATATCATTTTTTCTTCCGGCATCGGTATCGGGGCCACAGCCTTTGAAGCTGAGAAATCAGCCCGCAAGGCTCTGGATAACGCCGTAAAACTCGACAAAGGAGGCCTTTTTGTTGTCGAGGGCACCCAGATTCGCGGCCCCATCGGTGAGGAAGATGAGCTGGAGTACAGCACCCATGTCGTTGATGACAGGCTGCTTGAGATGTCAAAGAAAATTGGTATCAGCCCCAGCTATCTGGATAAAATCAGATCTCTTATGGACAAAAGCCGCAAGGACACTTTTGATGCATCGGACTTTGCAGCCTGCCTCGGAATTGGCGAGCGCAGTGCGCGCAGGGTGCTGAAAAAGTTTCTGGACAGTGGTTTTGCTGAAATCAACGGCAGGGAAGTGGCTAACCAGGTAGGCCGTCCTAAAAAGATGGTCCGTTTGTTGATTTAAGAGAATCTGCTTTTTTTCGGCGGAATTTCGGACACATTTATGTCGTGTCCGAAATCAAATTATGGTCTTGCCTGCAAAGGCATTTTGTTCAACAACTTTCCGGCTGCACCGCGCAGTCAACTTCAGTGGAGTGTTTTATGAATGAAGCTGTGAAAAATGTTAAACTGCACCTTGTGGTTCTGGCCCTTGTTGTAGTTTCAGAACTCATAGGAATTATGACTTTCAAAGTAGGACCGGGTAAGCTGGTACTGCTGCCCATGCTTTACGCCATGTTTATGGGTATTTTCCTCGGTCCCAAATTCCTCAAGATCGTTAAAGAAAAAGATATGTTTCAGGCCAGCACCCTCGTAAGCCTGACTCTACTCCTGCTCATGGCCCGTTACGGCACCCTTGTCGGTCCGAAATTCTATGAAATCCTTAAGGCAGGTCCCGCTCTGGTTCTCCAGGAATTCGGTAATATCGCCACTCTGCTCTTCGGTGTTCCCATTGCCATGTACCTCGGTTTGAAACGTGAGACCATCGGAGCTGCCCACTCCATCGCCCGTGAGCCCAACGTGGCCCTTATCGGCGATATTTACGGTCTCGATTCCGCTGAAGGACGCGGCGTTATGGGCGTTTACATCTGCGGAACTGTTTTCGGTACCATCTTCTTCGGTTTGATGGCTTCTTTTCTTGCAGCCTTTGAAATCTTCCACCCATACGCACTGGCCATGGCATCCGGCGTGGGTAGCGCAAGTATGATGACCGCATCCGTAGGTAGCCTCAGTGCAGCTTACCCCGCAATGGCTGAGCAGATTCAGGCTTTCGGCGTGGCAAGTAACACCCTGTCCGGAATCGACGGCGTATACATGTCTCTGATTCTGGCCCTGCCCATGTCCAATAAGCTTTACAATTACATCTACAAACTCAAATACAAAACTGCTCCGGAGGCCGCGTAATGACTAAGCAGCAAAACCTTATAGAATCCATTGCCGTTCTCGTTCTCGTTAGCGTCATGGTTCTTATCGGAAACCATGTGGGCTTCAACAATAACATTGTGGAAGCACTGCCCGGCATGGGTATCCTGCTCCTGCTCTGCATTGCAGGTGTTGCCACCAACATGTTTGTGTTCAAGAAGATTCCTTCCGTACTCTTCGTCATTACTTACGGCGTTATTGTCAGTCTGCCGGGGTTTCCCCTGTCCGAAACTGTCAATGCGTATGTAGCCAAGGTCCACTTTCTGGCCCTGACCACTCCCATCCTCGCTTACGCAGGTGTGGCAATCGGTAAGGACCTCGATACCTTCAAGAAAAGCGGCTGGCGTATTGTGATTGTAAGTATCTTTGTCATGATTTCCACATACATCGGTTCTGCCGCTATTGCGCAGGGCGTTCTCAAGTTCATGGGAGACATCTAGATGGCTTTGAATTCCGAAGTTCTCGCCCTTCTTGATGAAATGAAGGAGATTCGCCGGAATATCCATCGCCAGCCCGAAGTGGGTCTTGATACGGTGGAAACCGCAAAACTCATCAAGTCCAAACTTGATGAGTACTCCATCCCCCATTCCGACTGCGGCGTGAATTCAGTTGTGGCCGAAATAAAAGGCGGTGACGGTGACACCACTGTGGCCTTCCGGGTGGACTTCGACGCTCTTGAGATGGACGAAGAAAACGACTTCGACCATAAATCCCAAGTTAATGGCAGAATGCACGCCTGCGGTCATGACGGACACTGCACCTCTTTGATTGCCCTTGCAGCCTATCTCTCCAAGCACCGTGATTTTAACGGCACAGTGCTGCTTCTTTTCCAGTCCGGGGAAGAAGGCTACGAAGGCGCGCTCAAGGTGATCGAAGACGGTTTCTTCGATAAATACAAAGTGGATTACATGTTCGGATTCCACAACTGGCCCGGACTTGAAACCGGGAAAATAGCAGTCCACAACGGGGCCTGCATGGCTTCCGAAGACCGCTTTGAAATCCACGTAACAGGCAAGAGCGGCCATGCCTCCATGCCTCACGTCAGCAACGAACCTTTTGCCGCGGTAGCGGACATAATCAAGGGTTTGCAGTCCATTATCGTACGTAAGGTTCCCTCCCACGAACGCGGGGTAATTTCCATTACTCAGGTTCATGGTGGAAGCATGCGCAACGGCATTCCCGACCGGGTTATGGTCCAGGGTAATGTGCGAACCTGCAATGAAGAGGTCCAGGATCTTATTGAAGAATCCATCGGACAGGTGGCAAAAGGGGCAGCGACCATGTACGGGGTAAAAGCGGAACTGGATTATGTCCGCAAACACCCGGTACTGGTTAACTCTGTACCTGAAATCGGCATCAAAGCCGCAGAAAGGGTTGTGGGTGTTGGGAATGTGGTTACCGACATGGAATCATCCATGGCTGCGGAAGACTACGCCTTCTTCATGAAACACACCAAGGGCTGCTATGTCTGGATCGGAAACGGTATGGACTCTGCCGCTCTGCACAACAGCAGATATGATTTCAATGATGAAATCCTGCCAGTAGCTGCAAGCTTCTTCATCGCCGTGATTGAAGAACTTCTATAAAATAAAAAACGGGGTCTTTAAAAGGACCCCGTTTTTTTAAACTCATTTCACAGCATAAAAATCTTAAAGTATACTGTTCTCGCGCAGCTCGTTCATGACCTGTACCTTATTGAACGGCTTCACAATATAACAGCTGGCGTATCCCTTAAAAAAGGCCTGACTGACATTTTTTGTATCCTTCAGGGAAGTGATCATGACCAGCTTGAATTCATCCGGCCCGTCAATTTCCAATTCCTTTTCCAGATCACGCAATTTCTTGGTTGCCTCATGACCGTCCATTTCAGGCATCAGAATATCCATGAACACCGTATCAAACGGGTCATTTTCTTCATAAGCTTTTTTGTACTGTTCAATGGCATCTGGTCCGCTGAACACTGCCTCACAGCGGGCATACGGTGAGAGCAGCTTACTCAGATACATGTGGACGGTTTCATCATCGTCAATTATTAGAAACCTCATATCTCCTCACTTAGCGCAATTGAATAGTTAAATATGATTCAAGACCTGCAATTTGCTTAATTTCTAGATTATACAGTAAAATAAATAAAAAACCATAGCAACGTCAAATTCAAAAAAATACTTCCCCGTCCACAAACAATCACAATACGGGAAAACACTTATTATCTATTGATACAAAAAAGAAAAACGCCGCCTTTTCAAAAAGACGGCGTTTGCAATACTTTATTCAAATAATCTAGATATCAACGCCGTAGGCTTTAATAACTGCCATCCCGCCATGTGTATTGTGGACTTCCTCAAATCCAAGGGCATCCAGCATAATCTGGGCTTCGTAGGAACGTCCACCGGTGTTGCAGACCAGCACCAGTTTTTTATCCTTGGGCAGTTCTTCATACCTTCTGGGAATCTCACCCTGCGGAATATTGTGCCAGTGTTCAGGATACTTCTCGAGAAAAGGCTCGGCATCGGCTTTTTCACGAACATCGAGGAAGCAGTATTCGCCGCTTTCACGATCATCCCAGTATTGTGCGAAAGTGTCCGGACCATGACCATGATTCATTCCGTAAAGGGCATTATCAGCCATATTGGCAATAGCGTTAAGCACGTCCATGGCAGATGCAAACGGCGGGGAGTAGGCAACTTCAAGGTTGCTTACATCTTCAATCTTGGGTTCATATTTCATGATGGCCGCCACAGCATTAACACGCCCCACAAGAGCGTCGCCGCCTGCTGAAATACCCTGAATGCCGAGAACACGGCGTGTTGCCTTGTCCACAACCATTTCAAGGGTCATCATATCCTTTTCAGGGTAGAAATGAGCACGGTCAGCCATGATGAGTGTGACGCTTATGGCATCGAACCCAGCCTGCTTAGCTCCGCCCAGACTCATACCGGTACCCGACATGGCCCGCTCAAAAATCTTAACACACCAGGAACCCGCTGCCGCAGGGAATGTTTCTTTGCGACCGGCAAGGTTTCCACCGATCACGCGCCCCTGCCTGTTAGCCATGGACCCCATGGGCAGAAACAGAGGAGATCCATCAACAGCGTTCTTGATAATTGCGCAGTCACCGCCGGAAAAAATCAGGGGATCGGAAGTACGCATACCTTCATCGACCATAATGCCGCCGCGTTCGCTGCACTCAAGGCCACATTCACGTGCCAGCTGGTCATTTGGAATAACGCCTGCGGAGATGATTACGATATCCGCTTCAACTTCGCCGTCAGAGGTAATTACGCGCTCAACCTTGCCGTCACCTTCAATCTTGGAAACAGTCTGGCCGAGTTTAAAGGAGACACCTTCGTCTTCCATGTGCTTCTGGCCCATTTTTGCCAACACAGGGCTGCACATACGGGGTAGAATCTGGTCAAAAATTTCAACAACTGTGGTTTCAATGCCCCACATGTCGGAAAAAGCTTCAGCCATTTCAAGGCCGATAAATCCGGCACCGACAACCACAGCTTTGCCGTACTGGCCCTTGGTGATACCTTCCTTGATTTTTTCAGCATCATGCATGTTGCCGACATAGAAAACATTATCAAGATCTTCACCGGGTAAACCAAGCTTGCGCGGAGTGGCACCGGTACCGATAACGAGTTTATCGTAATCCAGCACGCTTTCTTCGCCGGTCTTCAGATTTTTGATCTGGACCTGCTTGTTCTCACGGTCAATCTTGGTGGCCTCTGTGGAAGACAGAACCTCCACGCCTTTGATGTCGTTAAAAAACGGCTCGTCCCGGACCATATGGAAAGCAGTGGTACGAAGCTGGTTGGCTTCTGACACATCGCCGGAAACAAAGTAGGGGATACCGCAACCGCCATAAGAAAAAATTTCGTCCCTGTCGATGAGGGTAACTCTGGCATCCTGCCTGATTCTTTTGAAACGGCAAGCCGCCTTGGGACCAAGTGCAACAGCACCGATGACAACTACATGTTCTGACATGAACCGAACCTCTGTTTTGAGATTTACATAACTACTGAATAGCATCCTAAGCAGTAGGGGAATTGTCTTTGGTCTACGAACTAATCATTTTAAAGAATAAACGCAAGTAGCATAGATAGAAAACAACGAAGCCGCCCCTGCCAAAATCTTACTAGATCTCCGCAGAAACGGCTTAAACCAAGTCAGCTCTATATCTTTTAAAGTCACATCTTATGTGCTATCAATATCACCAACAAAATTCTCTAAAAAATCAGCCAGCTTTTCAATTCTTTCCATTGAAAGGACAGGAACCTCATCAGCAAGGTTTTCTACTTTTTCCAATTCGACATTAATAGCCTTATGTACGGTGAAAGATTCGATCTCTGAATCATCAGCAATTCTTCCACAACCACCTACAATACCGATAAATTCACCGTCGATAATCACCGGAGTACAGACCTTGACCATCCCGGCGTCACACTCTTCAATGACTGTCTTTCCGGAACTACGGGCCAATTGAGCCATATGTTGATGAGCCACAGAACAGATGGCCTGAATGCCTTCAGGATGAGATTTGATTTCAGCACACAGCGGGTTAACAAAATTTTTATAACCGGTAAAAGTCATCCCATCGGCGTTGTAAACACTCGCATTGAAACCCCATTCTTCATGAACTTTTCTTTCCAGAGCATTCCATTCTTCCTTAGACAACAAATCAGTCATAAGCATAATCAACCCCTTGTTTTAGTAGGTTTATGATAAATTTTATACCCACAGTATTCCAAAACCAATGTTCAAGCAAGGGGGGGGGCGGCAGGACGGACGCTGTTTCCGACACAAAGACATTAGGAATTAATCAATGATCCATAAAAAAAAGACCGCAATATCTCGAAGGATATTGCGGTCTGCTTTTTGATTATAAATCTAAAGCTTACTCTGCCCTGAAAGTCCCGGACTTGCCGCCTTCTTTGTAGACAAGACGCACATCAGAGATGATCACATCTTTCTGTACGGCCTTGCACATGTCATAAATGGTGGCACAAGCAACCTGTACGGCCACGAGAGCTTCCATTTCAACCCCGGTTTTACCGGTACAGCGCGCTTCACCTTCCACCTCGATGGTCAGTTCGGCTTCATTGATTGCAAAACGCACATCAACATAGCTGAGCGCAATGGGATGGCAAAGCGGGATAAGTCGGTGAGTTTCCTTGGCCCCCATGATGCCTGCAATCTTGGCTGAAGCAAGGGCATCCCCTTTAGGAAGAGCCTGCTGCTTGAGCAGATTGAAGGTTTCCTCGTTGAGGATAACCCTTCCTTTGGCAATGGCAGTGCGCTTGGTATCGGCTTTAGCGGCCACATCCACCATTACTGCATTGCCTTCAGCATCAATGTGGGAAAACTCACTCATGCTACTCACCCATCACTTTATCTTTTGCTTTTTTAAAAAGCTTTTTAACTTTCTTCATGGGCTTCTCTTCATCAAGGGCTGCGAATTCCCTGAGAAGCTCTTCCTGTCTGCTGTTCAAGCTGGTCGGGGTTACGACCTTTACTTCAATCAGCAGATCACCGTTATGAGAACTTCCTAAATAAGGAAGACCGAGTCCGCGAAGCTGGAACACCTCACCACTCTGTGTACCTTTGGGAATATCCATCTCAATAGGTTCGTCCAGAGTGGGAACTTCGAGCTTATGGCCCAATGCAGCCTGAACAAAGGTAATCTCAGTGCTCAGGACAAGATCCTGTCCCTGACGTCTGAAGACTTTATCCGGCTCCACGGTAATAACCACGTAAAGGTCACCGTGCGGACCGCCATTCATTCCGGCTTCACCTTCGCCGCGCAGACGCAGGCGGGAGCCATTGTCCACACCGGCCGGAATACGTACATTCAGATCTTTCTGTTTACGCACATATCCGGCACCATGGCACTCGGCGCACGGATTGGTGATAACCTTACCCCTTCCGTTACAGGAGGGACAAGGTACGGAGATACGGAAGAAGCCCTGAGTCTGCTCAACAGCCCCCCTGCCGCCGCAATGGGAGCAGGTTTCAGGAGAGGTTCCGGGCTCGGAACCGCTGCCGTCACAGGTGTCACAGATATCGGTTACCGGGATATTCAGTTCAACCTCGGTACCCTTGGCCGCATCACGAAAGGAAACGGTCAGGTTGTACCTGAGATCGGAACCGGCCTGCATACGGTTGGCTCCACGCCCACCGCCGCCGAATCCGAAAATATCACCAAAGATATCACCGAAAGCACCGAAAATATCCTCGGAAGACTGGAATCCGCCGAATCCGCCGTTCATACCGTTCATGCCTTCATGGCCGAAGCGGTCGTAGCGGCTCCTTTTTTCAGGGTCCCGCAGAACATCGTAAGCTTCCGCGGCTTCCTTGAATTTCTCTTCAGCTTCAGCATTACCCGGATTACGGTCAGGGTGAAACTCCATGGCCTTCTTGCGATAGGACCTTTTGATCTCCCCTTCCTGGGACTCACGGGAAACTTCTAAAACTTCATAATAGCAACGTTTTGACATGACTTATTCGCTGCCGGGCTTTTTACCGTCAGCAGTGTGATAGCTTTCGGGAAGAACCTTGGTAGCGGCAATTTCCCTGAGAGCAGTTACGATTTCTTTGTTTTTGGATTCAACAAGAGGAGTATAACCTTCACGGTACTGCTTCACTCTTTTAATGGCCATCTGGACAATAAGGAATCTGTTACCAACCTCAGCCAGACAATCTTCAACTGTGATTCTTGCCATGCGATCTCCAACACAATGGTTTTACCGGGTGTTCCCGGTTATTTTCTGAGAGGAATCTGACCCTGTAGGTCTTCAAGCAGTTTGTCGGATACAGGGTAGTATCCGCTGCCGTCGCCTAATGAGAGCCAGCATTGCCCGTCGGGCAGTTCAGAATCGGAAAAGAAGGACACCTTGACGACACTCAGGCCGTTTTCGTCCAGCAAATCCAGATCCATCACTTTTTCGGAAGTCTCCGAAAGAGCTGCCGCCGGTTCCGCCTCGAATTTTAATTCATTAAGTCGCCATAGAGACATGTCAATGCCCAGCAGCGGCTTTTTATCCTCAAAATTAATCCAGCCTTTATCGGATTTCATTCCGGTAAAAGTCTGGTTGCCCTGTACAACCCTTACAGTTCCAAGCTTTCCGGTTGCAACAGAAACGATATTTCGCTGCTGCATGGCAAAAGCTTTTTTATCCAGTTGCTCATAATGTTCTTTGCTGAGCACCAGATATCCGCTTTGGGATGAAGAACGGGCAAAATAAAAATTTTCACCCTCACCCGACTTGAAAACCTCCAAGGTTTCCACTTTTTGTTCGGGCAATAAAATCTCAATATTCAACAGGACCCTGCTTTCCTTATCAGGAATTTCAGCAACCACCCCTTTGGCCGGGACTTCGAGCAGGGAATGAAGAAAAAGATCAACATCACTGCTGCTGGCCTGCTTGCCACCAAGGGAAGCGGGAAATGAAAACTGAAAATTTCCATCCTTACGAACCAGAGTCCATGAAAAAGAACCGCCATGCCCCAAAGAAATAGAACTGACGTCTCCGGGTGTTGCTGAAACAAGATCCAAATCGTAATAATGATCAGCCGGGAATTCGCACCGGCTCACAAAATCTTTACCAAGCAAAAAAAGACTGCCTTTTTCCTTGGAATTTAAAGCATAAAAACCTTCACCGGAAGCACCCTCGGCACCCACAGTCATGGTCAGCTCCTGCCCCCCTCCGGCAGCTATACGCATCCGGGGGGTGTCAAAACCGTATTCTGCGGGAATTCTCTCCGCAACAGCCCCCATAAACCGAAGAGCCTTATCCTGAGCCAGAACCCCGAGAAGTGAATTCACTTTTCCCCGGTCGGCTTCAACTGTACTGTTCCAGCCGTGCTGCACGACTCCCCAGCCGTCAGCCCTGCGTACAAGGGAAAAGCAGTCATGGCCAAGCAAGCACACGTCTAGCCTGTCCACCTGTCCTTTATCCAGAACAGGCCAAACAGGCTCAGCGCGTTCAACCGGCTTTTTCGGCGAACTCAAATAAAAGGCTCCGCAAACAATGGAGACCAGAGTCAAAAATATTAAAAACCTTTTCAGCACAAACAGCACCTTGGGATTACTAGACTCACGACATTATTCAACAACGGAGCAATTTACTAAAATAAGAGATATAAACTTGCATGTCAACCTATTTTAAGGCAGAATCCCCATCCCGTCAGCATTTTACCCTGACTGACATATCTCTAGTATCAATAAAGTATAAAACCGATTTTTTCCACAACTTATTAAATCGTTCCGGAGCAGATCATGGCCAAATGGGGAAAATTAAAATTTGCCCAGAAAAAATGCGTATCCACAGTTGGAATGCTCATGCAAAAAACTGAGATGATCAAAGAGGGAGACCGTATCGGCATAGCCGTATCCGGCGGAGTGGACAGCTTTGTACTCATCCGCACCATGCTCATCAGGCAGGCCATCTTACCTTTTAATATAGAACTTATGGTCCTGCATGTTAACCCCGGCTTTGTACCGGACAACCATCACCCGCTTTCAGAGTGGTGCCGCGAGAACGGAGTAGCCTCCCACATTGAGCTGACCGACTACGGCCCGAGAGCGCACGGACCGGAAAACAAAAAAAAATCTGCATGTTTTTATTGCAGCCGACTGAGACGTAAAAGACTGTTTGAACTCTGCGATCAATACAACCTGACCCACCTCGCTCTTGGTCACACAGCCGACGACCTGGTAACAACATTTCATATGAACATGCTCCAGAGCGGACGGGTCCAGGGACTCTCGGCAAAAGAATCTTTTTTTCAAGGAAAACTATACGTTATCCGCCCCACCTTGATGCTCGAAAAAAAATATATCAAGGCTGCTGCGCGCCAGTGGGGACTCCCCATCTGGAACAACAAATGCCCCTCCAACGACAACACCAAACGCAGCGAAATCAATAACTGGCTGGAAGAAGAATGGCGCAAAATGCCCGGCTCAAGAAACAATACTTTTAATGCTTTAAGACGCTGGCAGCTTGACTTAAACATGAAAACATCTTAACAATTTTTTCAAATTTATTGTGCCTTTTAACCAGAGACAACTTAAACGTCATAATTAAGCAAGGCCCAAACAGAATCATGCTATTAAAAAAATATCACGTAGTCATATTTAAGAACCCCTGCGACAATGCCCGCAAATTCCAACTGCGAGGCTGGATCTTTTTCTTCATTTTCGCTTTGGTAGCCGGACTTGCCGGAGGCAATGTATATCTCTGGAAATACTACCAGAATTACGCCGGACTGGAAACAAACCTCGCCCATGCTGAAAAAGCGGTACAGGAGCAGAAAGCCCAGCTCCTTTCCCTTTCCCAAAAAATGAAGAACATTTCACAGGACCTTGACCGGGTCCGTAACTTTGACTCCAAACTGCGCGTAATGATCAACCTTGATCAAGGCAATGTGCAGAACGTAGCCCCAAAAGGCGGCTCAACCGGAGCTGATTTTTCCAAAAATTATCTGCCGCTATACAGACAGGAACTGCTTGTGCGCAAAATGCACGACTTTCTTGCCCAGCTTAGCACAGAAGCTAAACTGGAAGAAGTCAGACAGCAGGAAATCATTCACTCCATGCGTTCCAAACAGGACGCACTGGACGCAACACCGTCCATCTGGCCAGCAGAAGGCTGGGTTACTTCTCCCTTCGGCTGGAGAAGCTCCCCCTTCACAGGTAAACGTGAATACCATAAAGGGATTGACATTTCCTGCCCCACCGGCACCCCCATTTACGCACCGGCGAAAGGAACTGTATCCTTTTCCGGCACCCAAGGCGGCTACGGCAAGCTGGTCAAAATCAGCCACGGAGCAAACCTTGGAACCCGCTACGGACATATGAAACAGCCCATCGTCAAAAAAGGACAGGTCGTAACCCGCGGAGAACTTATCGGCTACGCAGGAAACACCGGACGTTCCACCGGACCGCATGTGCACTACGAAGTGCGCCTTGGCGGAGTTCCGGTAAATCCCATGCGCTACATTCTCAACTAGAGAGTGACACTCAAAACAAATCAAAGCCCGTAAGATTTTCTTACGGGCTTTTTCATTGAATTTGTTTACAAAAAATACTCATTCACCACAGTCTGCCTTTGCCCTCTTTCCCTCTTGATGATAATAGGTCTTGAAGAATGGGTCCTGATCTTGCAGACCCGTCCAAAACGAGGACAGCATGACTTTTTTTGATTTTGCCCCCAGCGACCTGATGAGCTTTTACCTTACCCTATTCAGGGTAAGCATCGTGCTGTTTTTACTCCCTTTCTTTGGCGGCAACTCCATCCCTAAAACAGTTAAAGCCGCATTGACCATTGTTTTGACGCTCGGTATCTGGCCCCATGTGACCTTTGATGGCAGCCTCATGCCCGCCAGTCCATACAACATTGCCCTGATGATCCTTGGAGAACTGTTACTCGGTCTGATCTTGGGCATTTCCGTACATGTAATGTTTGCCGCCATCCAGACCGGAGGTAACCTCATCGGTGTGCAGATGGGTTTTTCCATGGTCAACGTCCTCGACCCGTTAACCGGAACTAACGAGGCGGTTACAGCGCACTTTCTATACATGTGCGCAATCCTGGTATTCCTGAGTATCAACGGCCATCTTTACCTGATGTCGGCCATGGTGGAGAGTTTTAAATACATTCCGCCGGGGCAGATTTTTATATCATCGACCCTGACCAGCCAGATAATGATCATATCCAAGGACCTGTTCGTCCTTGCGGTCAAAGTGGCATCACCTATTATCGCCACCATCTTCGTGGTTGACCTCGGCCTCGCACTGATCAGTAAAATGGCTCCGCAAATGAACGTGCTCATGCTCGGCTTTCCGCTCAAAATTGTGGCCGGTTTCTTTGTTCTTGGCCTTGTCTTTAATGTCCTAGCCTTGCATGTCGGAGAATTTGTAGCCGACCTGCCCCAATATTTATTAAGTATAATCAAGGCCGGAAGCCCCCCGGACCTGCCAATCGGTAACTAGGAGGATGCAACATGTCTAAAGACCCTAGTAAAACTGAGAAGGCGACGCCAAAGCGAATAAACAAAGCCCGAAAAGACGGGAGCGTCGCCAAAGGGGAAGAAATGGGCAAGATAATGACCCTCATTGCAGGGGTCATTTGTCTGCGTTTCATCATGGATATGTATTACGAACAATTCTATGAGATATTCCAATGGTTTCTCACCAAAGGAATATTTATCAACCTAGATAAGCAATCGGTTTATCAGCTTTTCCAGTGGTGCTCTCAAAAACTGGCCCTGATCCTGCTGCCTCTGTTTCTTTTCATCGCCTTTATCGCCTTCCTTGTCCTGCGCCTTCAGGTCGGAAGTTTGTGGACCACAAAAGTATTCAAGCCCAAATTTTCAAAAATGTTCAATCTTGTGCAGGGCTTAAAAAGACTGATGTTCAACGTCAAAACAGCAGTCAGACTTATAAAAAGCCTGCTCTTCGCAATAATTGTAGGAATAGCACCCTATATAATTATTAAAAATGAGGTTGGAAATTTCCTGCCGCTCTTTTACTCCAGTGCTCATGAATTGGGCATCTATATCCTTTCAATAGGCTACAAAATGGTTACCTACACTATGCTGCCCATGCTCGTCCTTGCTCTGGCAGACTTATGGTACCAGCGCTATAATTATCAGGAAGAGATGAAAATGAGTAAGGACGAGGTAAAAGATGAGCGGAAGCAGGCGGAAGGTGACCCGCAGATCAAACAGCAACAGAAACAAAAAATGATGGCTGTGCTTCAGCAGCGCATGATGGCGGAAGTACCAAATGCGGACGTTGTTATCACCAACCCCACCCATTACGCCATTGCCATGAAGTATGATCCTATGGTAGCTCCTGCCCCTCTGGTACTTGCCAAAGGAATGAACAAAGTCGCTGAGCGCATCAAAGAAATCGCGCGCGAAAACAAGGTGCCCATTCGTGAAAATAAACCTTTGGCACAGGCCTTGTATAAACAGGTTGAGATAGGTGACATCATCCCGGAAGAACTTTATAAGGCAGTTGCGGCGATACTTGCTAAATTGAACAAATTTACCCGCAAATAAAGGCCTGACCACCTCTTCCGGTGAAGGCAGAATTCACCAGAAAAAGACCTGAAAGGGGTGTCAAAATCATGGCCGAATCAAAAGTGATAAATTACGAAAAATTTGCCAAGCAGGGCGATGTCCTTCTCGCGGGCGGCGTTGTAGTAATTCTCTTCGTTATGCTCATCCCCCTGCCGACCATGTTTCTCGACTTCATGCTGACTGTAAGTATCTCACTGGGACTGGTAATCCTGATTACCTCAATGTTTTTGCAGTCTCCCCTTGAATTTTCCATATTTCCCTCACTCCTGCTGGTAACCACTTTGCTACGTCTGTCCCTGAACGTAGCTACCACCCGAGCCATCCTCCTCCATGGTGATGAAGGTACCTCGGCTGCGGGTAATGTTATTCAGAGTTTCGGTGAATTTGTTGTTGGTGGTAACTACGTTATCGGTATCGTCATTTTTATGATCCTGTTCATCCTGAACAAAACCGTTATCGTAACAGGTACCACACGTATCGCGGAAGTTGCCGCCAGATTTACCCTTGACGCCATGCCCGGTAAACAGATGGCAATTGAAGCAGACCTTAACTCAGGTCTGATCGACGAAGACGAAGCAAGGGGCCAGCGCGAAAAACTCCGCCGTGAATCAGACTTTTACGGCGCTATGGATGGTGCCGGTAAATTTGTACAGGGGGACGTTAACGCAGGTCTGCTCATCACCGCCATCAACATCATCGGCGGAATCCTCATCGGCGTACTCCAGAAAGGAATGCACTGGACTGACGCAGCCCAGACCTACACCCTGCTGACTATCGGTGACGGTCTTGTATCCACCATCCCGTCACTGATTATCTCCACCTCCGCAGGTATCATTGTTTCACGCGCCGCAGCAGAAGCCAAGATGGGTGAAGAATTCATCGGACAGCTGACTTTCCACTCCCGGGCACTCAAACTGGTCTCCATCATCCTTGTTGTGTTCGGCATAGTCCCCGGTATGCCTACTATTCCTTTCCTTTGCCTTGCCGCGATTATTTACGGGGTATCAATGATGAACCGCGACCTTGAAGCAGAGGACCACGAAACCGAAGCAAAAGCTCAGAAAGCAAAAGCCGAACAGCCATCTCTGGACAGCCCCGAAGAAGTTCAGGCCCTGCTGCCCCTCGATTCTCTGGAACTGGAAGTGGGCTATGGCCTTATCCCGCTGGTGGACGAAGAACAGAGCGGCAACCTGCTCTCACGCATCCGCTCCATCCGTCGACAGTACGCGCTGGACATGGGTGTCATTATTCCGTCACTGCACCTGCGTGACAACCTGCAACTCAAGCCCGGTGAATACCGTGTACTCATCAAAGGCAACGCTGTTGCTTCTGCTGAAATCCTCATCGACCATCAGCTGGCTATGGATCCGGGTGATGCAAAGCACAGAATCAAAGGCATTGAAACCGTCGAGCCGGCCTTCAACCTTCCCGCTATCTGGATTCCCGATACCCAGAAGGAAGAAGCCATGCTTGCCGGATACACAGTTGTTGATCCTTCTACAGTTATCGCAACCCATCTTACTGAAGTATTCCGCCGCAACCTCGGTGAATTCCTCGGCAGACAGGAAACACAGGACCTGCTGGACAACCTTTCCAAGCGCGCTCCCAAGGCTGTTGAAGACCTCGTTCCCAACATCCTCTCTCTTGGAGCGGTCCAGAAAGTTCTCCAGAACCTTGTACGCGAAAACGTATCCATCCGTGATCTGCTGACAATTGTCGAAGCCCTTGCCGACTACGGACCGTCCATTCAAGACCCTAACCAGCTTACTGAATACGTCCGCTCCCACATGAGCAGGACCATCATTAAGCCTTACCTTGGCAGCGACGGCAGCCTGCCCATCCTGACCTTCGGCCCCAGCGGGGATGCCAAGCTCAATGATGCGGTACGCTCCTCGGAAACCGGTGGTTTTCTGGCCCTTGATCCCGGCAGTGCCCAGCAGCTTATCCAGAGTGTCAACTCTGCGGCGGAAAATGTACTGGATACTGACGGTCAACCCGTCCTTTTATGTGCTCCTCAGCTGAGAAGCCACTTGGCACAACTGATGGTACGCTTCTTGCCTACCATACCTGTAATATCGCAGGCCGAGATTCCTGCGAGCGTAAGAATCATGTCTGCGGGTACCGTAGAGTTCTAAAAAGGTTGGTAATATGCGGGTAAAAACATTCAGAGGCAACAGCACTGCAGCGGTCTTCGCCGAAATCAAAGCAGAATTCGGTGACAACGCCATTATCCTCAGCAACAAGTCAGTTGAAGAGGGCGGACGCAAGATCCACGAGATCATGGTCGGCGTTGACGGTCAGGATCAATCTGCACCGGCTCAGGACACAAGGGAAGAAGTCATTGATGATGCCATGAGCAACATCCCGGACTGGAATCAGGAATGGAACCAGATCAAGGGGCACATGATGGCCCTGCTCAAGCCCCAGATGAACCTGAACCTGCTTGCCCCCCGCCAACGTCTCGCCCTTGAGTATCTTGAGCGTGAGGGAGTTGAGAGCAAAGTAATACTCGACCTTTTTCAACAGCTACGCGGAAACAAATCCAAAGCCATCCTGCCCGAACTGGAAAAAATCGCTCCGGTCTGTGCACTGGATTCGAAAAACTGGCCCCAGAAATTTCAAGCCCTCGCCGGACCGCACGGCGCAGGCAAAACATCCACTATTATCCGCCTTGCACTCAAGGAAAAGAAAGAGAACCCCGCTGCCCGCATCTGCCTTGCCTCGGCAGACCAAGGACAAGGTAAAGGACGTCTAGTCCTTCGCCATTACGCCGACCTTTCAGGACTTGAATTCAGGGAACTCGCCAGCCGCGAGGACTTTGCAAAGCTTATCGGTGAAAGCCGGAATTTTGACAGGGTATTCATTGACCTGCCCGGACTATCCGGAAATGCTGAACTTGAAGGCTGGCTGGCAGCCTGCGGCATGACCGGTCCCTGTGACCTGGCTGTCCATCTGGTCATGAACCCCTACTACGCTCCAGCGCAGTACACCGCATTTCTCAAAAAATTCAAATCCTCCAAAGTAAAAAGCCTCATCTGGACCAAACTGGATGAAGCCTGCAACTACGGAGCACTGGTCAACACATCATACGAAAGCGGGCTTCCGGTCTCCCTGCTTTCATACGGATCAGGACTTCGCAACAGCATGAAACCGGCATGTGAAAAAGATTTTTGGAGACTGGTATTCAAACACCAGCTTCCCACTGAAGAAAAAATGAAGTTCGCCAAAGCGGTTTAACCGTTTTTTCTTAAAAAATAATCCATATTTTAGAGAAATCAGGCCCATTACTCGTTGCATAAAAATCGCTGGCAACGTAAACAGAGAGATAAATAAGAACAGGGTGATACAAATGAATTCCAATCTTCCCATGGTATTTTCAGTAACCTCCGGTAAGGGAGGCGTAGGCAAGACAAATATTTCAGTAAACTTGGCCTACAACTTAAGCCGCATGGGCAAGAAAGTCTTGCTGCTGGATGCCGACCTCGGCCTCGCCAACGTCGACGTTCTGCTGGGAATCGCTCCCAAATACAACCTTTTCCATCTCTTTCATGACGGAACAGGAATCCGGGAAGTAATCCACAAGACTGATTATGGATTCGACATTCTCCCTGCTTCTTCCGGCGTAAGTGATATGGTTTCCCTGTCAACAGGCCAGAAGCTGGATCTGCTGGAAGCCATGGACCATCTTGAAGAAGAAATTGATTACCTTATCGTAGACACCGGTGCCGGCATCAACGATAACGTTCTTTACTTCAACCTTGCCGTTCAGGAACGACTTCTGGTACTGACCCCGGAACCGACCTCCCTGACAGATGCCTATGCCCTGATCAAGGTCATGAAACTGCATCACGGGGTTGACAAATTCAAAGTTCTGGTAAACATGGCAACGGACATGAAAGAAGCCAAGGAAGTGTTCAGAAAGCTATATATGGCTTGTGACCACTTCCTGAGCGGAGTTTCACTTGATTTAGTGGGAGTTATCCCCCGCGATATCAACATGCGGCAGGCTGTTATTAAACAAACCCCGCTGTGCAAGATCTCTCCATCAAGTCCGGCTTGTACCCAGATCACTGAAACAGCTAAAAAAATAACCAAATGGAAAGCGACATCCGAGCTAGATGGTAATATCAAGTTCTTCTGGAAAAAACTTCTCTTCCAAGAACAGTCCGTGGCTTAATTTAGAGTCCGGAACGACTGATTGGGAAGATTTTCCGCCCTCAGATCAAGAAGCGATAGTACGGCATTATTCACCCAAAATACGTATTATAGCGCTTCGTATGAAATCCAAGCTCCCGCAGAATGTGGAGCTGGGAGAGCTTATCAGTGCCGGAAGCCTCGGACTGGTGGAGTCGCTTGGAAAGTTTCGTCCTGAACTGAAGATCAAGTTTGAAACCTATGCTGAAAACCGCATCAAAGGTGCCATGCTTGATGAACTCCGGCGTATGGATTGGTTCTCACGCGGGCTGCGCCAGAAAGTTAAGACAATTGAAAGCAGCATCCGTGACATCGAACACGAGACAGGTGAGAAGCCGACCAGTGCCCAGATTGAGGAGGCTACCGGATTTTCAGCAAAGGAAGTCCAGCAGGGACTTGAAGCACTTCAGAACCAGCTCTGCGTCAACCTTGACGCTTTTAACGATAATATTCCAAGCAACAAAGATTCTGAACATGACGATGAGCCTTTCCAAAGTGCTGTTTTTCAAGAAACAGTGGACAAGGTAGCTGATCTGATTGATAATTTGACGCCGAGGGAAAAACTGGTATTATCTCTGTACTACGGGGAGGAACTTAACATGAAAGAAACCTCCGAAGTAATGGATATTACAGAAGGCAGGGTATCCCAGCTACATTCTCAGGCACTGAAAAAATTGAGAAAAATGTTCCACGATAAATATCATACGGAACCTTAAGGAGAAATAAATGGCGATTGATTACTCTATGAAAGTTCTTGTTGTGGATGACTTCGCAACCATGCGTCGTATTATCAAAAACATCCTCCGCCAGATCGGCTTCACAAATATTGTGGAAGCTGATGACGGAACAACTGCATGGGAAACCCTGAATAAAGATGACAGCATCGAGTTCATCGTATCCGACTGGAACATGCCCCAGATGACCGGCATTGAATTGCTGCGCAAAGTAAGAGCAAGTGAAGAATTCGCCGACCTCCCGTTTCTGATGGTTACTGCTGAAGCACAGCAGGAAAACATCATTGAGGCTGTTCAGGCCAAGGTTTCCAACTATATCGTTAAACCTTTCACACCTGACACCCTCGGCCAGAAAATCAATAAAATTTTTGAATAAAAAATTATAATTCAGCGGACATGTCCCGGCATGTCCGCTGAACCTTATTTCAGGCGGCAGCTATAAAACTTCCGTCCGGAACCTCGTCTATCAGGATGCGTGCATGATCTTCCTCGCTGTTGATGATATTGATGAATCTGAATCCGGGGAGGATACTCAATCTTCAGCCCCTGCCAGCAAGGCAGCTCAAAAGGTAGAGCTGGACCTTGATGATGCGCCTTTTCTTGAAGACGAGGACGAAGAAGATGATATTCCGGACGAGGAACCGGAAGAGCTGGATGCTCTTGAAGAAGCACCCACTGAAAAAAAATCAAAAACAAAACTCTTAATTTTTATCGGAATCGGGGTAATAATACTCCTGCTTGCTGCTATTCTGGTAAAACTTTTCTTTTTCGATAGCACCCCACCACCGCCCAAGGAAGAACCTGCCATTGAAGAAACAATGGAGGAAATTCCCATGGAAGTTCCAGATGATACACCGCCTCCGCCGCCGGATGAGCCAGGTGTAACCCTGCTGCGAATGGACCCGTTCTGGATTGAGCAGAAAGACAAAGACAGCCGCACCAGATTTCTCATTGCCCGCTTTGCCATGACCACCACCGACGAACAGGTCGTGGCGGAATACGGACGCAAAACCCTCATCCTGCGCGATGCGGTATATTTCTACCTCAAAAATAAAGATTTACAATTTTTAGCCGATGAGAAGAATGTAGAGAAACTAAAAAAAGACCTGCTCATGGTTATCAATCAATATATTGTAGCAGGTGAATTTGAGAAAATCCTCTTTGAGGAGTATCTCGTGAGGTAAAAGTCATGCCCGGCCCTGTGGATATGCCCCTGATCATTTCGCAGCTTGCAAATGTACAGAAGATTTCCAACTCTGAAGCTACCAAGGCTGGGCTTCAGCAGACCCTCATGATCAATCCTGAAGAGCAGGACAAAAACAAAAAAGCCCAATCGCAAGTCCAGAAGACCGAAAAAGACGAAGCTGCCATCTCCGTCAAAGACGAGGACGGCAACAAGGGCGGTCAGCCGCATTCCGGACGCAAAAGAAAGAAAAAAGAAGAAGAGCCGGAAGATGAGACTCAGCCCAAGAAGTCCCCATGGTCCGGCAATATCATCAATGTAAAGATTTGATCCCCCTATTGCCCTTCTTCATCAAACAAGGCAAACTGTTACGGATTCAACGAACCTCTACCTTAGCAAACTATGACTGTATTCCTGCTCATTTTCTTTTCCGTAACTGAGATAGCCCTGCTTATCGCTGTGATCTTTTTCTTCCTCAGGCTGCGCAAGTCCGAAGAACTGGTCACCCAGCTCCAGAGCAAGCAGGAAGAATTCATCAAAAAACTCCAGTTTAACACCCAGCTCGAAAACGAACTGATGAATACCTTTGCCGAGAGGCAGGAAGAACTGGCTCAGCTGGATATGATGCTGGATCGCAAATCCAAAAAGCTGAAAAAGATCCTAGCTCAAGCCGAAGAATTTTCACGATCGCCGCAGTTCCTGCGTCAGATAATCCTTACCGGACACAAGGAAGGAAAGCCCGTCAGCAGGCTCGCCAAAGCTACCGGGCTGTCTATTGAAGAAGTAGAACTGATTCTTGATCAGCATAGTTAATTTACTATGAAAATTTCTAAATATGGACATAGAAGCTTCGGCGGAGGCGGCAAGAAATCCTCTGCACGCTCTACCATGTTCCGCAAAAAGTTTTCCGTGGGCGACATCCTGCAAGGCAAATTGATTAACTGGTATCAACCTAAGCTGGGCTGGGTTGTTATACAGGATCTCGAACTCCTGGCCAGCATACAGACTAACGCTGCTCCCGGCGATATCCTCACCTTCCATGTACAACAGCTTTATCCAGAAATTATCCTCAAAGAAATAAACCCGGACCATCTGAACGGTCAGGGAGTGTACATAAATCCTGCCGGGGTAACCCGTGAATTCGTCAGTCTCCGAGCCTCATTCCAATCTCAGGCCAGCTCTATTTTTAAGCAAATAAACAAAGAGAGAATTGCCAGTGCGGAAAAACGAAAGGAAAAATTCTTAAGCCTGCTGGAAAAAGAGATAAAAACAGCGGTCCTTTTTTTCAAAACACTCGAATGCACAGCAAAACTAAATTCGGTACTCAGCTCAACAAAACTATACTACATGCCGTGGCTGGTTCCCTGCGGACTCAATCAGGAAATAGTGCTCAAAACCAGAACGGATGCGGATAACCCCGACAACTCATTCTACGAGCTTCTCTACTCTCTGGATCTGCCCCCTGCCGTCCCGGCACGTTTTAAAGTCATGTACAAAAAGCCTCAATGCGGATTCAAGCTGCTGGCAGATGACCCGCGCCTGAGATCCTTGCTGGAACCAAAATTAAAGGACTCATTTCCTGAATTTCTAGGCACGGAACACATCCCGCCCCACATTGCAGGCGGGATTCTCTCCGAACTTCTCTCCGGCTAATCCTGATCAACCTGAAAAGCCGCCACTTCCTCTTCAAGACTGGAAACAGAGCTTGAGAGCTGTTCCGTAATAGACACGAATTCTGTAAGGGCATCCTTGGTCTGAATGGAAGTCTCACTAAGTTGAATCATGGCCTTGCTGATCTGCTCCGCTCCTTCGCTCTGGTTCTGCATCCCTTCGTTCACGGACTCAAAACGCGGAGTGAGGGTCTGAACCTGTGTTACTACGCCTGAAATTCCATCACCAAGCAAAGCGACATTGCTGACCCCGGTCTCAACCTGCTTGCGGAACTTATCCATCTCCATGACCCCGGCCGAAACTGCGGAAAGCATCTCAGCCACGATCTTCTCGATATCAAGGGTGGACATGGCTGTCTGGTCAGCAAGCTTGCGGATTTCACGAGCTACAACTGAAAACCCCTGTCCGAATTCCCCGGCTTTTTCGGCCTCAATTGCCGCATTCAAGGAAAGCAGGTTAATCTGCTCTGAAATCTTGGAAATGGAAGTTACCACTGAACTGATATTGGCAGCCTTGGAGTTGATAACTGAAAGCTTGGAAAAAATACCGCCCGAAGCATCACGCATGGCATCCATGGTTACGCCCATTTCACCAAGATCGTGTACTCCCTGAGCTGCCAGCTCTCCCGTGGAAACAGCTACGGTGGTCGACTCATTCATAGTCCGGGCAAGTTCCTGTGAAGTAGCTGAGATCTCACGCGAAGAACTCCCAAGCTCCTGAGTTGCCGCAGCCTGATTTTCAACAGCAGCTTCCAACTGGTTAATAGCGGTACCAAGTTTTAAGGCTGACCCGGTAACCTGATCCCCGGAAACCTGTACCTGACTGACCAGCGAATTCAAGGTCAGCAACATGGTATGGATGGATTTTACAAGGTGATCAACTTCATCAAACCGTTTTTCCTTTCCAGTCTCAAAGGATTCAACGACCTTCTTCAAATGCCCCTTGTCCGTAGCCATGGCAAAAACCCTTTTGGCTTCCCGCAAATCTCCTTGCGAAACATGATAGGCGACTCTAGACACACTGCGGATAGGCAAACAAATTCTGCGAATCACGTAATAAATGACCCCGATGGTCAACAGCAGGATAATAAAACTGATAGCTCCCTGCTTTACAATCAAATCCCTAACAGGTGCGTAAATCTCTTTCATGGGCACGGTCGAAGCAACAAACCAGCCAAGGGGGGCGAAATAATGCACATAGGACTGCCTTCTGACAATTTCACCGTCCTGACGGCGGACCTTGTAATCCAACCGCCATTCCCCAAGTTTACCGACCTCTTTCAAATCATGAATCAAAGTGTTTCCGGTTTTCAAATTCAAAGTCTTGGCAAACTCAGGCCCGGCACCTCTTGGAGGAACAAGCACCTTCTTGTCATTATCAAAAAGAAACAAGCGTCCTGTTTCAGCCAGACGAATCTGGGAAAATCCCTTACGCATGTCATGAAGCAGATCCTGCTTCTGGCGCTCCACAGAAGCCTCAATATCATCAACATACGCCCCGGTTCCGATTATCCATTTCCACTTTGAAAACCCCTTTACATAAAGGATCTTGGAAATAGGCTCATCCTCACCCAGACGGGTCCAGAGCAACTTTACATATCCGCCACCTTCACGTGTGGCCTTGCGGATCATATCCGGCCCGAATGCATAGCCGTTTATATCAGAAAGATTCGAAAGGTCGCGCCCTTCAAGGGTTCGATCAGGATGAGCCAATGCCTCCAGCTTATCGGTATAAATAAAAAAATAATCATTATTGAAGTATCTGGTATTGCGGGCCAATTTGTATGCAGCCTCTTTGGCTTCCTTTTCACTGAGCTTACCGGACTTATACAATTCGTAATAACTGTCAATTTGCGACATGAAAATAGTCATGGAATCCTTAATGGATTGCCTGCGGTCATCAAAAGCATGCTTCCGGTACCGATCAAGAGATTGATACCCTTCCTGAAGATAGAGCATCCCCATCCTGATGGTATTGCGAGCAGTGCGGCCCTGTGCATTGGTCATATCCTCTTCAACAGTAGAGCTTGTGAACAGCAAAGTAACCAGAGTGGAAGCAATGACGACAGCTGCAACTATATATGAAATTCTAGTACTGATTGACCGTAACATGGATTCTCCTTGAATATATAAATACCGACAGGCTTTTAAAATCAATACAGCCATTTTTACCGCTGCATAGAGTGGAGTCAAGCCCGTCCCGTAAATATCTGCATAACAGCACAAAAAAAGACCCACCAAAAAAGGCGGGCCTTAATAATATCAGGACATAATTTGCGACTATGCAGGCGCGGGAACAGCTTCCGGGGCGACCGGATTAAAAACTTTCCCCTCAACCTTGCCGGCTACAGGTTCGAGTGCGCGTTCTTCGAGATAATCTACTGCATTTTCATGCAGATATCTAAGGAAAGAATTGTTCAGGGCATGACCTGAAGCGTAAACTTCAAAACGGCCCTGCAACGGCATTTCAAGAACAGCCATATCGCCGATGAAATCAAGCATCTTGTGTCTTACAAACTCATCTACAAAACGGAGTCCGTCTTCATTAAGGATACCGTAATCATCAAGAACAACGGCATTATCAAGAGAACCGCCCAAAGCAAGACCGTTGGCATGCAGATATTCAACTTCCTTAAGGAAACCGAAGGTTCTGGCTTTTGCCAGTTCATCCATAAAAACATCAGGAGTAATTTCAAGAGAGAGGGTCTGTTTGCCGATCTGGGGATGCTCAAAATCAATGGTGTAATCAACGGCGAACCCATCATGAGGAAAAGCTCTGACGTATTTGCCGTCCTGCTCGAAATTGATAGATTTGGTCACAGCCAGAACCTTGCGGGACTTCAAAAGCTCACGCACTCCGGCCTGACGGAGCAGATATACAAAAGGTCCGGCACTGCCGTCCATGATGGGCAGTTCGTTACCTCTTACTTCAACATGAATATTGTCAATGCCCATTCCGCGAACAGCGGCGAGCAGATGCTCAACAGTGGAAACAGAATCCTGCCCGTTACCGAGGGTAGTGGCAAGTCCGGTGGCTACAACCAGATTAGGATTGGGAGTAATAAAAGAGCTTCCGGAACCGGTATGAAGTGAAAAAAGGATTCCGGTATCTTCTACAGCAGGCCTGAGTACGATTTCCACCTGCTTACCGCTGTGAAGGCCGATACCCTTGCATCTTACTGTATTCTGAATAGTTGTTTGTAGCATATTATCTCCTGTTGCCCTTAATTCTAGCAAATACTATACCACATCTACCCGTACTCATAAACAACTGTTTTAACATATCTTTTACTTTGAAATTTATTTCACAAAGTGTAACTAGTTGTATTTTTACAACAACCTGAAACATTCACTGTGGTTTTTTTGCAAACATGCAGCAAAGCTATCTCTTTTTTGCCACAACGATCCGATCATGCCCGGATAAGTCTTTCAAGACCTCCACACGCCCGGAAAACTCCACACAAGAGTCAAAAATATCATGAGCCACCCGCCCCTGAAGATAACCGATCTCCATAAAGACCCCGCCGCCCTGCTTAAGAGCATCTGCGATACGCGGAACACTGCCTTTTATATCTTCGTCTCCGTCAGGACCGCTGACCAAAGCGGAAACAGGCTCAAATTCAGCAACTTCATAACTGATCTCATCAAGCTCAGCGTCACAAAGATAGGGAGGATTAGCCAGAATCAGGTCAAATCTTGCGTCTACCAGCAGCGACTCATTAAAATCGGCCCGCACAAACTGCACCCTGTCCGCAACGCCATGCAACCGCGCGTTATCATGCGCTATCTCCAAAGCGGCAGGACTCAAATCAACTGCCACTCCACGCGCATTAGGAAAAAGCTTTGCCACAGTGACTGCCAGAATTCCTGATCCGGTCCCGAAGTCAGCAAAAATGAATTCATCATCCGCTCCAAACAACTCCTGAACCTTCTCAACCATTTCCTCGGTCTCAGGGCGCGGAATCAGCACACCGGGACCGACCTTGAATTCCAATCCGAAAAATTCTTTCACACCCAGAATATATGCCGCCGGTTCGCCTTTAGCCCTGCGTTTTATCAGTTCATAAAACTCCGCAACCATCGCTGAATCAAACAAGCTCTCCAGCTCCATAATTAATTCTACACGACTCAACGAAAAAACCTTTTCGGCAAATAACTGCGCAGACAAGGCAGGAGAATCCACCCCGACTTCATTCAATAAAGCAGTGGCTTTGGATATAACTTCTTTTAATTTTTGATCAGCCAAACCCAATCTCCCGAAAACAAAAAAAGCGAGATATTTCGAAAAACATCTCGCTCAAATATTCTAAACTAAAAAGATCAGTCCTGAGCCTGCTGCTTGAGAGCTTCAGACTGATAATGACCGACAAGTGCATCAACAACTTCGTTCATATCCCCTTCCATAATAGCATCAAGCTTGTAGAGGGTCAGGTTGATGCGGTGATCAGTGATTCTGCCCTGCGGAAAGTTGTAGGTACGGATACGTTCGGAACGGTCACCGGAACCGACCTGTGCGCGACGCTGCTCAGCCATTTCAGCATGCTGCTTGTCCTGCTCAGCCTGTAACAGACGTGAACAAAGAACCTTCATAGCCTTGGCCTTGTTTTTGTGCTGGGACTTTTCATCCTGACAGATAACAACCAACCCGGTGGGAAGGTGAGTGATGCGAATAGCGGAGTCAGTAGTGTTAACAGACTGACCGCCGGGACCGGAAGCACGGAATACATCGATGCGCAAGTCTTCATTGCGAACCTGTACGTCAACTTCCTCTGCTTCAGGCATGATTGCCACGGTAGCTGCGGAAGTATGGATGCGGCCCTGAGTTTCAGTCGCAGGCACACGCTGAACACGATGGGTACCGGACTCGTACTTCATCTTGGAATAAATACGGCTACCGCTGATGGCAGCAATGATTTCCTTGAAACCGCCTGTCCCGGTAGGGTTGGAGTTCAAAACTTCAACCTTCCAGCCGTTGGCATCTGCAAAGCGAGAATACATGCGGAAAAGATCGGCAGCAAAAAGGGCTGCTTCCTCACCGCCGGTACCACCGCGAATTTCAAGAATGATGTTCTTCCCGTCCATAGGATCCTTGGGCAGCAGGAGAAGCTTAAGCTCTTCCTCCAGCTTAGGCAGACGGGCCTTGATCTCAGAAATTTCCATCTCAGCCATTTCGCGGATTTCAGGATCGGAATCAGCGGCCATTTCCTTGTTATCTTCAAGGTCGGAGGCAAGCTGTTTGTATTCACGGAAAGCAGCCACAACTTCACCAAGCTCGGAATGAGCAATGGTTACTTTCTTGTAGCGTTCCTGATTATTATAAACTTCCGGATCTGCAAGCTCCTGCTCCAGATCCATGAAAGAACGTTCAATATCTTCCAATTTGGCAAACATCAGCTGTTTCCTCCATCAGCATCGGCAGCAACCGCCGTCTTAAGTGCCGCGAGAGCAACTTCAATCTGCTCTTCATCCGGCTCACGGGTAGTCAGCAGCTGCATTCCCATTCCGGGCAGGCAAGCGGCCTTGCACAGGGCCTTATCCTCATGCTTGGAAGACGCCTTGATCATCTCGTAGGCGACTGCACTCACAGGAGCCATCAGCAGCAACTTGATACCGACTATATATAAATGTTTAAGCACAAAAGTTTGCGGAGCCCATATGGCAACAATCATGGGGACCAGCACAGTGAAAAGCAGAATACTCACCACCAGCACGAAAAGCAGAAAAGCTGTTCCGCAACGGGGATGAAGCCTGCTGAATTTCTTTATCTCGCAAACATCAAGATCTCCGCCCGCCTCAAAAGCCCAGATAGCCTTGTGCTCCGCACCGTGATATTCAAAAACACGTTTGATATCCGGCACAAATGAAATGGATACAATATAACCGATGAACATGACCATCTTGAAAAAGCCGTCCCAAATGTGAAAACTGAGAGAATCCACACCGCCGGAAACGCCCCACCACTTCATGGCTACAGAAAAAAAGTGCGGCAGCACAACGAAAAGCCCCAACGCAGCACCCAGCGCGACAACCATGGTCAGCACCAGATGAAAGGTGGTCAGCTCGCCATCCTCCTCTTCATCAAGAGCCTGCGTAGCGGAATAATTCAGAGCTTTGACACCGTTAACCATGGTCTCCATAAAAATAGGAAAACCGCGCAGAAAAGGTTTTTTCATGAACGCGGGAGTCATTGAGAACCATGGACGAAGTTCAACAGTAATTTCACCGTCAGGACGACGGACAGCGATGGCGAGATTGTCCTTTGCGCGCATCATAACGCCTTCAATAACAGCCTGTCCGCCAACGGTCTTGGCTGCGGACATCAGAAGAGATGATTTCAAATCCGTTTCCTCACTGTAAGGGGCAGAGGCCCTGTAAAAAATAATGTTTCTCAGGTAAAATAATCATTCACAGCCGTCAAGCAAGACTGAAAATGAAAATCATTACATGAGAATACAGCGGGGAGGGATTAAAAACGTCCCACCCGGCTACGATGCAGGACTTTGAAATATTTCAAAAAAGGACATGCCTCTACCGTACGATACGGCAGAGGCATGTTCAAGCGGCAAAACCGCAAAAATATGAGCTAGTTGCCCTTAACTTTACTTGCTGCGTCGAAGCTACCGAACTTCTTCTTGAAGCGATCGATACGACCAGCGGTATCAACGAAGCGCTGCTTACCAGTGTAGAACGGGTGGCAGTTGGAACAAATTTCAGTGCTCACTTCTTCGCCGATAGTAGAGTACAGTTCAGACTCATAACCGCAGTGACAACGAACAGTTGCCTTATGAAGCTTAGGATGGATATCTTTTTTCATGACTTTCTCCTGTCTTTGTTAACCGTGAAAACAAGGCCGAATACACCTGCACATAATAATACGCAAGCTTTATTTGCCCAGTTCCGCAATTTTTGGTGCAATAAGTTAACAGGCCCGCATGACATACGTCAAGCGGCCGGGGATGAGCAGACAACCAGATGCCTACTGACGATTCAGCTATCAAGCCGGGGCAGTATGTCCCTCCCCCCAACTTCTCTCAATAACCGGACCGTCACCAGTCATCGGCCTGTCAAATTTGAATAAAAAAGGCGGGATCGCGAGGATCCCGCCCAAATATTCTGAAAGCTGTCTGGAACTAAACGCAGCCAGTAGGCTTAGGCAGACCAGCCATCTTACAAGCTCCCTTACCGGGACCGGAGGGGAACAGTTCGTAGATGTGCTTCAGTTTGAAACCAGTTACTTTAGAGAGGATACGCACCATGGGAGCGATACCGTTCTTTTTGTAGTAGTCCTGCAGGAAGTCGATAACTTTCTGGTGTTCTTCGTTGAGTTCTTTGATACCTTCGCCTTCTTTGCAGAAGTCAACCCACTCAGGGCACCAGTCTTCAAACTTCAGGAGGAAACCGTCTTCATCAACGTCAAAGCTCTTGCCCATGAATTCTACGATAGCCATAATAATACTCCTAGGAATATTTACATTTATTACTTTAGGTCCAACCTAAGCTGAACCAGCCATATCCAAAAACAGCGATCCGCTGTTTCACGACTATTTTTCAGCGCAAAATCTCTATACGTTTTTGCTCAAAATGAAATAAGCCTTTAACCCGGTTCTTGTCAATGAAGTTCTGGATAGAACCATATAAAATGACAATTTATTTATCGAGTAATTCCTGAAGATGCGGCAGGGCATATTCAAGGGAGGGATCAAGCTCCAACGCGGTAGTCAGATATTCAATGGCTTCATCATCTTCACCCATAAATTTATGACACAAACCGAGATTTGCAAGATCGGAAGCAGATCCGCTATCCAGCGCAAGTGCTCCCTTAAAATCAACAGCAGCGAGAGCGTAATCTTTGGCCTTGAATTTAGCCACACCGCGCAGGTTGAAATATTCTTTGGCCTCATCATCAAGCTCAATGGCCCGGTCAAGATAAGGAATTGTTTCCGGCCAACGCTCCTCAAGTGAAAGAGCGTAAGCGGTGTAGAACGCAGATAAAGCCTTCTCTTCATCAGCTGGCTGCATCTCTACAGCAACACTGAACATATCCACAGCGCGGGAAGTATCACCGCCACGCAGAGCCAGCATACCTTCAAAGAAGGGAATAAAGTACGGCTCATCGTAAATATCACCGATCACATCCAGCCCGTCCCCGGCTATATCAAGAGCTACTTTCTCTGAAAGAATACGGCCCACAAAAAGACCGAGACTGGCGTGCGGAGTGCGTTCACGAAACTGAAAACCAGGCACGAAATTGTAGTTTGCAGACACCCCCAGTTCAGGATGAGTGGTAGCCACAGTGTACAGGGTGTAGCCTTTTTCTTCCAATTGCGCAGCGAACTTCTTCAGCTCGTCATAAATATCATCACTCTCAACAGACGGCAGAGAATTCATCTTCACGCACTGCCCTGCTCCCAGCCAGCCGGTCTGTTCAATCTCGGTAAACTTGGGCAGCCCTGATGCTTCGTACACACGTCCAGTTTCAAAATCCCCGGCCAACTGCGCGACTTCAGTAAAAGCACGGATAGCGGCCTTGCACGGAGAAGCGGAAGTCCCGGCGGTAAAAACAATCTCACTCATACCCGGAAAGCTAGAAGGGTCCCACGCGGTAACCGCAACAGTAGGCAGAGGCATGCCAAACGAAAAATCGTTGATGATGTATTTGATTTCATTGTCATCAAAGCACTTGCAAAGCTTAGAAAGAACCTCGTCTTCACAGGAAGCAGGATCAATAACCGGAACTTCAGGCCGTTCGCGGTCAATTACTGCGCAGACATGCCTTTCAACCAGCTCGCTTGCCCCCTGAAGCACAGACTCTTCAGGAGTATTTCCCGCAGAAGAACCGTTAAACTCGTTAAGAATCTTAAACCAGTCCAGCGGAACATACTCTTCTTCCCCGGTATGGACGTTCAGTGCGGGATAAAAATGCCAGCGCACCAAGTCGAGAATAACCCTGGCCTTGCCGGGGTCCATCTCCTCACCTACGGATTGCAGGATCTTCTCAATAGAAATAACCTTTCCGGGCCAGAGATCCTCTGCTTCACTATAAGTAGCGAGAGTAAAATTATCAGGCTTGGACCAAAAACTGAAAAAACTGAACCGCTCCACCAATTCCATCAGCGCGGAAGCTTCGGCCTGCGCAACGGATGCGCCCTTCCCCATCTGCTTGCGGGTGGGCATCACTTCGCGGGCTTCGTCGCCGCACTCACTGATAAAAACAGGAATTCCGAGGCGTCCGGTATCAATCTTACGGGTACACTTGAGGACACCGTTGCACTTTTCGTCCAGCAGCGCCTTAACCCGTGAGACTGTCTCCTCCGGGGTGACCGCCTTATCCTGATCTTTGGAATAAACTTTGGGACATGATTTAAGTTCCAGCATTACTTCACTCCCATCCTGACCAGAGAAACAATAGACTTGCCTTCCCCTGCATTTCCGGCAAAAGGAACTTCCTGTCTCATCAGACGATAGCTCTCCTTAGTCTGCTCAAAAAATTTCTTTCCGCCACGCTTCTTATCCATAGCCAGCAGCACTTCGGAATCCTTGGCTTCAACCAAATGCCTGCCTATGAATCCGGGCAGAGACTGCGCCACATCGTCGCGATGCAGAATCTCGCACCCTAAAATATAGTTGAACTTTTCTTCCAGATCGGTCTCAGCAAAATCAACTTTGTGCATGCTGATTTTTTCATCAAGCTTATTGCGTGAAGCATTCAAGCGAGCAAAAAGCAGCGCGTCATCATCAGTATCAGCAAGCACAACCTCATAACCGCGGCTGGCAGCGATCATGCCGCAAAGTCCGCCATCAGTACCTACTTCAAGAAACTTTGCACCTTCTGCCGCCTTGAACTTAAGAGCGTAAAACCCCAGCACAAGAGAGGAAGGCCAAATCTTAGCCCAAAGAGGCAGATCAATTTTCTTACCGCCCCTGGCTTTGTTCACGAGCTTATCAAGATATGCAGGCATATCTGCAATCTGGGCCAGTTCAAAAATCTGATCGCCCACCTTAACTTCTTCAAACTTGATCGCACCGAACTTGTTCCGGGCCGCAGCAAGCAGCTCGTCAAAAGTCGCAGTGGGCTGTAACGCTATATTTTTCAAGGAAACCTCCTGAAGGAATATTCGAAATTCATTTCACCTGTCCAAACAGGTAAAACCATACTTCAATGAAGTGGATTTAGTTCCGTAGAGCAAGATGAGTAATCATTAACATGCGGGTGGTCAACATCCGTCATAAAACGCACCAAAAAAAAGGGTCGATCATTTCTGATCGACCCTAAAAATTCTGGAGCGGGAAACGAGATTTGAACTCGCGACTCCAACCTTGGCAAGGTTGTACTCTACCACTGAGTTATTCCCGCTAATGGAGGCGGCATCCAGATTTGAACTGGAGAATGGAGGTTTTGCAGACCTCTGCCTTACCACTTGGCTATGCCGCCTGAAATTTTTTTTTTGGAGCGGGAAACGAGATTTGAACTCGCGACTCCAACCTTGGCAAGGTTGTACTCTACCACTGAGTTATTCCCGCTCAATATCCGTACTACGGAAAGAAAACGGCCTCCCTGAATTAGGAAGGCCTGAAAAATCTGGAGCGGGAAACGAGATTTGAACTCGCGACTCCAACCTTGGCAAGGTTGTACTCTACCACTGAGTTATTCCCGCTCGGGAGTTCTCCTTCAAGTGGTGTGAAGGAAGGACTGCCACAGGGGGCAGCCCGAAAATATAGTGGAGCGGGAAACGAGATTTGAACTCGCGACTCCAACCTTGGCAAGGTTGTACTCTACCACTGAGTTATTCCCGCTCATGGAGGCGACATCCGGATTTGAACCGGAGAATGGAGGTTTTGCAGACCTCTGCCTTACCACTTGGCTATGTCGCCTGAAATTTTCTTTGGAGCGGGAAACGAGATTTGAACTCGCGACTCCAACCTTGGCAAGGTTGTACTCTACCACTGAGTTATTCCCGCTCACAAAAGCGAAGCAGTTTTTAACTTGCAGCCAAAAAACTGTCAACACTTTTTTTAAATTCATTATCTTTCTTGCGTTGCTCTCCGGGGTGAGTGCCGGAGATAAATTAATCAATTATCCAGCCACCTTTAAGCTTGAGAAGTAACGCAATTTATTTTCAAAGAACGACTCGTGCGTCGTTGGGAATGTGTTTAGGGCAGCTGTTTTTTTTTGTCAACCGTTTTAATTTTTTATTTTTTTATTTTTTTTTATCATGCCCTTTACTTCCATACCAACTTTAGGCTAATACCATTCATCTTAAAATATTGTTAGAGTTGGTTTGGTAAATTCGTAACCCCACCTCACTAAAAAGAGAGGTTATCAATATGGAACAGAAAGATATTGAATACTTCCGCGAAACCCTGAACAAGATGCTTGATGACATCCTTCAGAAGGGTCAGGAAACCATCGAAGACATGACAGAATCCGGGGAAACTTATGCTGACCCCGCAGACCGAGCAACCGCCGAGTCCGACCGAGCATTCACTCTCAGACTCAGGGACAGGGAGCGCAAACTTATTAAAAAAATCCAGAAGGCCATTCAGCGTATTGATGATGGAGATTTCGGTATCTGCCACGCCTGTGGTGACGACATCTCCGTTCCAAGGCTCAAGGCCCGCCCGGTAACAACTCTCTGCATTGCCTGTAAGAGCAAGCAGGAGGAAGAAGAACAGAACCGTGGGGATTAAGCCCGGATCAATCTAAATGGACGCACACTTCTTTCGTGCCCTGACCGGCGAACTTGAGGAAAATCTCAAGGGCCGCAGGGTGGAAAAAATATTTGCCCCCGCTGAGGGAGTGTGGACTTTCGCACTCCAATCAAAGGGAGGTAAGGAATATCTTCTATTCAGGCCCGCCAAATCGGTGGGCCTGCTCTTTCTTTCAAGGGTAAAACCGGTCAATCCCCCCAGTCCCCCGTCACAGGTCATGTGGCTGCGCAAACGGCTGGCCGGACGCAGACTTTTTGAAGCCCATCACGACTGGATCAACCTGCGGATCGCCTTTACCCTTTCCCCATGGAAACAACGCGACAAATACCGCTACCTGCTGCTGGACATGAAAAAGGGAGTTTCCCTCATCCATGACCTGCCGGAGGGATTCCCCGCGCCTGTGACATGGCCTTCATACGAAGAGGCCCGTTCGGATGATGAAGTCTGGCGAAACTTCCCGCAGATATCCCCTCCCCTGCGCAAGACCCTGAGCGGTCTTCCTGAAGAAAAAGGACGCAACCTGCTCAACAGGCTTGAAGACGGGATTACCGATCATTTCTATATCTCGGAAAAAAAGGGCGAACTAACTGCCCCGCGTGTCTGGTCAAACCCCAAGGGGGAAGAACAAGCCTACGATTCAGCCATTGAGGCCTCATCCATTTACGGGGAGAAAATACTTTTCCCGGTCATGGAACGTATGGAAAATGCCGAACAACGTAGCACCCTCAAAAGCGGAAAAAAGAAATTCAAAAAGATTTTCAAGCGCATTGAACAGGAAGAGGAGCGGTTACGCTCTATGCAGGCCCGCAAAATTGAGGCCGAAGCCCTGCAAGCGGAAATGTACCGCTTAAAGGATTTGCGCGAACTGGACAGGGTCACGGTCAACCATCCCGAGCATGGAGAGATGGAAGTTGAGCTTGATCCGCTACTAACTCCCGCTGAGAACATGGAAAAAATATTCCGTTTCGCAGCCAAGGCCCAGCGCGGATTCAAACACATGGAACGGCGCAAACAGGAAGTGGAAGCGGAGCATGAGCTGTTCCTGAAGGCCAACCTCATGCCCTCCACGGATAAAGGCCGGAAAAAGAAAAACATCGAGATACCCAAAAAGTACAAAAGTATAGCGGCCTCGCTATTCATCTCATCCGACGGTTTTCTCATGATCCGGGGTAAGAACAGCAAGGCAAATCATGAAATTCTGAGCAAAGTATCTTCGGTTTTTGATTACTGGTTCCACGTGCAGGGAGGTCCCGGTTCTCACGTTATACTCAAGCGCGATCATCCCGGTCAGGAAGTACCAGAACAAACCTTGCGCGAAGCTGCCATACTGGCAGCCCTTAAAAGCTATCGTACTAATGATTCCAAAGCGGACGTGATGTGCGCGCTGGTCAAAGATGTGCGCAAGGTCAAAGGCTGGGCGCATGGGCAGGTAGCTGTAGACAGCGTACTACAGAACCTGCACGTTGATATTGATCAGTCGCTAGAAGAAAAACTGGCTAAGAAATAATTTTAAAAATTAAGCCGTCCGTGAAATTCCTTCCAGCATGGACAGGACTGTGTTCTGTTCCTGCTGAAAACGATTGGCTACACTTTTCTGTACCCGCTCTGTAGAAGATGAGAACTGTCCTTTTCTTTCGCCGTAGATTTCCTTAACCAGATCAGATGGAAAACCTTTGCTTTCGGCATTAGAAGCCAGTTTGTCGATGGCTTTGGCAATCAAGCGGGAGGCTCCGGTGGGCCCGTGTTGAACCGAAGTGGACCAAAGAACCTCACGAACAGGAGCAGGCAGGGTATTCATATCGACCCCGGTCTTTTCAAGAATCATTTTAGCGGCGGGATCGTAGTGACTGCCTTGAATAAAATCATGCTGTAACTTCTCAAACCCTTTGGGATCAGCATCAGCAAGCTGCTTCCAGAGGTCAGGCATGGAGCCGGTTTTTGCCCCGGTATCAGCCGGTCCGGCACCGAGTAACTTGTTGGCAATCTCCGGGGCCTTGTCCTTCAAAAATTGGATAAACTTATCCATGGTCCCGGTCTTGGATGCTATCTGGTACTTGCCGTAGGATGTACCCCCCACACGGTCATAACCGATGGCGGAAACACCCTTGGAACCGGACTCGAATTTAGCGGAGAGATCACCGGAAACAACAGGAATGTCCATTTTTTTGACAGAAATATTATCCGCTGCGGCAGCCTTGGCACGATATGAATTCAAAGCTTGAATGTTCTGCATACCAGCCCCGCCCTGCAATCCTTTTACGGAATTAAGCGCGGTAAGGGCTTCCAGCATAAGCACATCGTTCATGACGCCCATGTCCATGCTGTTGGGCGAAAGCTGATTCTCGGAGCCGCCGGAGAACAGCTTATTGGCCATCATAAGTTCCATATCAAAGGCACCGGCCTTCCCTTTCATGGCGGTAAGGTCAGGAGAGGAATTACCGGCTGTCCCGGAAACATTCCCCAGCATCTTCATCATTGCGGCAATATCATTGGTCACATTATTCATGGCTTCCCTCTGTCAAAAAAAGTATCTTTTTCAACAGATACTGCAGCAAGTATACCAACTCATAAATCGACCCGAAAAATTAAAAAAAGGCCCTTCCGGAAAACATCGGAAGGACCTTTAATTACAACAAAACTGACGAATCAATCATCATCCTTACCGTCATCGATAAGAAAGAGTTCCCTTTTCTTTTTCTCAAAGACAACCGCAGCCCTAAAAGCAGCAACAGCAAGGGCCAAAATACTTAGGATCAGGATCAACCCTTTTTGGAACTCCCACTTCTGACGAATAATCATATCGATAATAAAATTTGATTGGAAATTATTCGAATAGTAGATCAGCAAGGGGATGCACAGCAATGCCAATCCGAGAAAAACAACTTCCAACCAGATAAAACTCCTGCCCAAAAGCATAATGAAAAGGGTTGAATCACGAATAACCCTAAGTGTGACCAGCCTCTTTTTAAGCTTTCCCAAACGGTCATCAATACGATTCAGATAGCGTTGGGTTTTGCGGAATGTTTCCGCCACGTTAAGCTGCTGGGTCTTAATCCAGTAAATCTTATCTGCGCAATAGTTGAAATCACTGTTAAATTCAGTCAATAACTTAGGAAAGGGAAACCATGACGCCTCGCGCTGAACGTCCAGCAATTCCTCACGGTAAATTTCAAGCTTCTTGTTAATGACCTTGATTTCGTATTCAACCCGCTTCTCAATCTCAGCAGTCAACCGCGCTATTCCGCTGGTCAGTTGCCTGAAAGCTACGTAATTTTTTATCTTAGCCAGCTTGTTCATTCGATCCATGAACCGGGCAGCCTCATCAGCAAATTCATGTCCTTCCTCGAACCACTGGGCAATATCCGAAGAAAGAGTGTCCATCCCCGAAGCAACTTCTTTGGCTTCCGCTTCAGCGATTTCCCAAAGCTCGCCCATCTCCTGCAAAACTGTCAGCCTGCCTCGGTCAAGTTCGGGGTCTATAGCCACCCTGTTAAAATAATGAGGATCTTTCTCAATAATATGCGTAAATGTAGAAATGGCCTGTTCAGCAAAGCCCATCTTGACCATACAGACCGCCCGGCGGTATTGAGGTTCCAGCCAGTCAGGACACTTGTTCTGTGCCTTTTTGTAAAGATCACACGCCTCTCCGAACTCCCCCATAACTTCCTGCATCCTGCCTTGCAGGTAAATAAAATACCCCTGCTGCAATGGAGAATAGCAGAGCCTTTCAGCTTCCTGCCAATAAAAATAAGCCTGTTCGAGATCACCACCTTCCAATTCGTAAAATGCCATCAATGAACGTGGCTGATAGCTGCGGCTGAACCGAATCATGGCGTTTTTGATCAAGGTTTCAGCCTCATTTCTGGAACCTCTTTGCAAAGCCTCATAAGCAGACCAGATCAGCTCTCCCTCTTCCGGGCCTTGATCTTTAATTCCAAGGGGCCAATCCTTGCCCCTACAGCGCCAGACCATATAGACCGTGCGCAGCTGGGAAATTGCGTTAATGGCAAAAAGAGCCCGGGTAACAATCCCCTCGTACCCCTTGCCCTTATGCAGGATTCTTGAAAATTCCTCGATAACATTATCTTTTCCCTGCATCTGCAAATCAATGTTCTGAAACCCTTCAGTAAATTTATCACTGTCGATAGCTGCAAGCTGCTTCCAGACAACCGGGTCAAGGCCTGCCAAAGTCCGACTGGGACAATCTGACGAATGATGGTTTTTCATGCCGCAATAAAAACAATCCTCCAGTTCCCCCACGGAAACCCTGCGGGAAATAGTAACCGATACAGCCGACGCACCGATATCATTAACCCCCTGCTTGAGACTTACATGACACCATCCGTCCACATTCTCCTGCTCACTTCCGAAACGGACTTCATTAACCGCGAAATCGTTTCCAAGCAGAAAAGCATCACGATAGCGCAAATGCGGACAATCAGGAGTGAGTTTATCCCAATCAAGGCTGACTTTACGGATTACCTCATCGTTAAAGCTCATATTCATCTGCGGCACCAGAGCCATTACTGAAGGCCAGTATGAAACTTCTTCAGTCAACTCGTTATTTCTTACCCTGCTGATGAGCACAAGCAGTTCACGCAGAAAAGTACGGAGCAGAGAAAAAGAAGCAATAGGAAGAATAACCTTCACTTCCGAAGTTATGTACTGAATGCCCAGCCTCTGAAGCATGACCTGCACTTCAGAAAAAAATGACCGCCAGCCTTTGATGAATTCCTTATCCGAAGGATTGCCGACCGGGATAAGGATAAAATACCAGCTTTGCAGGGAATCGTATCCAAGCCCCTGATCCGGAATCAAAGTCTGCCAGCCGGATTTTGAAATTCCGGTAGGAGTTCGAACATCTTCAAGGTTCAATCCGGCAATAACTTTTACCGAGTCGGAGAGCTTGGGATGAATAGTTATTTCAAATTCGGTGGGAAGTGCTGTTTCCTGAGCAGTAAATTCAGAATCAACCTTAAGTGAAAGATCAAGATTGTAATCGACCAGAAGCGTAGCAGGCATTACCTGGATAAAAAGCTCCATGGGATTAAGTCTGGCCCAGAGTTCAAGGCGGGCCACAACCCGGAAGACATCATCGCTGAAGAAAAACCAGTAAGCCTGATTAGCTTCCTCGCACATACACATGCCGCCGAAATCACGCATACTGCGGACAATGGAGTCTTCCAAAGTCCCCCCCCAGACCATCCAGACGCCAAAACCACGATTGACCATACGAGAATGGCTGACAACCGGGAATTTTTCGAATAAACTTGAAATCGAATACAAAACAACAACTCCTTACCTGCGGAGGAATTATGGACATTTCAAAAAAAATAGCTGAGCTTAAACAAGATCCCGGATTCGCCGAAAATGTAGGCATGGTCCTGATCCATAACGGAGTCGTCCGCGGCTGGTCGCGGGGAACCCGTGAAAAAGTCACCGGCATCGAAATCAAGACCGACCACGATAAAATTGAACAAATCCGCAAGGAACATGAAGAGTTCCCCGGAATCTATAAAATCGTGACCCACGCCAATGAAGGCGTCTTCAAACCCGGAGATGACGTGCTTTTCCTCATCGTAGCGGGCGACATTCGCGAGAACGTCAAGGAATGCCTTTCCAGCCTGCTCGACAGGGTCAAGGCCGAAGCCTTCGGAAAAAAAGAAATTCTCGCCTAATATAATCATTCAAGGGCCGGAGCGTATTTATTCAAATATCCCGGCCCGTTTCATATTTTAATTATTTCAGCAGGTACGACAGTATTTCCGGCCGCGACATCCTGTACCAGCCGCTCCATCTTCGCGGCCTGTCCGTCACGCCCCCTCTTCCTGCATCCGCCGATATAAAAACCGGCCTTACGCTGCAATTCAGCAAGAGCCATGTCATACTCTTCCGCGGAAAGTCCTCCGTCCTGAAGCAGCTTCACTATAGCGTAGATTCTGTATAAATCCAAACACGCTACACTGTTCGACAGCTGATCGGGACGCCCGCCATGTTTTACAGTCAAACGCTCCCGCAAAAGACCTACCGGATATTTTAGCCCGGCCCTGATCCAAAGATCATAGTCCTCGCAGGCGGGCATATCTTCATCAAACGGCCCCAGTTCATCCCAGAACTTACGGCTGAAGATCGCACAGGACGGACTGACCATACACATTTCAAGTGAGCGGTCGAAAAACATTCCTTCGGGCTTTTCATGCTTTTTACATTGATTAACCCGCTTACCCTTACGGATCCAGATTTCATCTGTCTGGCTGATTTCAAAACCGCCCTCTTCCATAAAAGGAATTTGCTTTTTAAGCTTTTCCACCACCCATTCATCGTCAGAATCCAAAAGAGCGATAAATTCACCACACGAATTTGCAATACCGAAATTGCGTGCAGCCGAAACTCCCCTGTTCTCCTGCCAAATGACTTTCAACCGAAGATCGGCATATTCAGCCAACCTATCCGCTGTATCATCTGTGGAGCCGTCATTCACAACCAGACATTCAAAATCCGCAAACTTCTGGGCCAACACGGAGTCCACTGCCCGGCAGACCCGATCCGCACGGTTGTAAGTCGGTATAATCACGGACACTTTCGGCTTATTATTCAACTTATCCAATTAATCACCTACATTATTACAATAAAAATTAACATCGGTACCAAATGGTATTTGATCATGTTAATAAAAAAACATACCCTGTGTACAGTTATGCAAGGTTGAATTTCCAGCCGATGAATAGAATATCGGCTATTTTACCAGACCCATTAGTTCTACGGATTACCATTTACTCACATGCGAATTTTCCAAGTCATCAACGTCCGCTGGTTCAACGCCACTTCATGGTACGCCCTTTACCTGAGCAAATTGCTGCAAGATGCCGGGCACGAAGTTCTACTCATTACTGTCCCCGGTTCCGAAACCGAGGAAAAAGCCCTTGAAATGGGGCTTAATGTTGAAACCATAGAACTTAATTCCGCCCGCCCGCATAAATTGATCAAGGCCTGCTCACAGGTTCTTTCCCTGATTAAAAAACACCAACCGCAGGTAGTTAACTGCCATCGAGGGGAAGCATTTTTCTGGTGGGGAATCCTGCGTAAAATGGGCATGGGCTACAAGCTGGTCAGAACCAGAGGTGACCAGAGACTTCCCAAGAGTGATATTTTCAACCGTTACCTGCATTCCAAGGTTGCTGATGCCGTAGTGGTAACCAACAAAAGAATGGCTGACCATTTTCTGGAAAAAATGGAGCTGGCTCAGAACCGGCTCTGGCTGATCCACGGAGGCGTGGACAACCAAGAATTTCGCTACGATGCCGAAGGGCGCAAGAAAATACGTGAACAATTCGGCTTCAATGAAAATGACATTGTTATCGGTATGCTCGGAAGGTTTGACCGGGTCAAAGGGCAAAAGGAACTAATCGAAGCCCTCGCCAAAACACGCCACAACGTACAGGGCAAAAGCATCAAGCTGTTCCTGATCGGCTTTCCCACTGCCACCAGCAAGCACGAGGTGGACACATGGCTTACCGATAACGGACTGACCGAAATAACCGCCATCAGCGGTAAATGCGAAGATGTGACTGCATGCATATCTGCCATGGATATCGGAGTAATAGCTTCACTCTGGTCGGAAACCATCGCCCGAGCTGCATTGGAAATCATGGCCTGCGAAAGACCGCTCATTTCAACTTCCGTCGGGGTCATGCCGGACCTGCTGCCGCAGGAAGCACTTGTGCCCCCGCAGGATGTCACCCAGCTTTCCCTGAAGATAACCGAAGCAATTAATCATCCTGAATTTCGTGAAAAATTACTTGAAGAGCACAAACGGACCATGTCCCAGCTTTCCGGCGAGGATTTCCTCAAAAGAACAATGACGCTCTATCAAGGTATTTTGAATTAAGAATGCCTCCGGCGGCTGGGGAAGGGAAAACTTTTGCAAAAGTTTTCCCTTCCCCAGACCCCATCCCTTTCAAAACCTTTCAATAAGCTTCGCATATAGTTTTGTTAAACTATTCTCATAAAAACGACCGCAATATCGTACCCGATATTGCGGTCGTTATTTTGAAAGTCGTCCTAACAAGCTATATGCGAAGCTTATTAAAAAAGTTTGGGATTCTTGCACTAGCTCTTAGGCGAGCGGTTTTCCCGCGAGCCTTAGAGATAGCGACAGTGGAACAAACCCTTTCCAAAGGGTTTAAGTCCCGGAGGGACCGTCGGTAGACTCCCAGCCGCCGGAGTCATCAATTATTAATCTGGCCCAAAAGTAGAGCGGATCTTTTCAAGCTGCCGGGAGACTTCGTAGATCGTCCGGGCATAGACCATGGAATGGTTGTAGCGATAAATAACCTTAAGCTTCTTTTTCTTGCTCAGAGAATTTTTCCAGCCGTGCCTTTTTAAAAAACTGGCCATGCTGAACAGGGCGTCTTCACGACTGAAAAGATCGATACGCCCGTCTTTATCTCCATCTACAGCATAATGAATAGCGGTGCTGGGCATGAACTGACAGATTCCGAAAGCACCGTAAGGAGAACCGGGAATTTCAGTAGGCACAATAGAGTTTGCAGAAGAAAATTTCAGCAGCGCGGAAAGCTCACGGTAGGCCCAATCAGCTTTTTTCTTCGTCCGCATCTTAAGCCAGAGCATATCTTTTTCTTCCAGCTTCTCGTAGCCTAACTTATCAAAAAATTTAAGCGGATCAGGACTTGCGGCCATGTTGGCGAGGTTATTAAAAGCCGGGGCATCGCCAAGAGTGAACCCGAGCTTGGTCTCCACCAGCAACAAGGCTACCAGTACAGATGGAGCAACACCGTATTCTTTGTCTATATCCTGCAATAATGCATAGTGTTCACGGAGATAGGAATAACCTCCCGCCAGCATAATCGGCCCGACATATCTTTCATCGTATTCCTTTTCACGGGCCACTTTCTTTGCCGGTGGCTCAAACCTGCGTTTGAGCAGCACCCGCATCTTGCGGGCCATCATGGCCGAATCATATTCCAGTGAACTGGCAGAAAAAACAGCATCCACATACTCACGGTTAAACCCGTCTGCCGCGAGCCTGTCTTTAAGCTCGTCCCAGCTATGGGAGTCAGCACCATGGGCAAAAGAAACACTTCCCAACAAAAGAATAAAAAATAATACTGCCAATTTCTTAAACATCTTGCTGTTTTTACTCCGTTAAAGCCTATTCATGGGCACGTTAGCCATTTCCTCTTCAAAATCGTCATCTATGTATTCCGAATAATCAGCAACATTGAATTTCTTGCCGCAGGACCCGCAGCGTAAAAAAACACCCCATCACTCGCGGTGAGTATACAGCTCTCCGCCGCAACCGCTGCAACGTACATCCTGCTTCTGCTCATTATCTTTTGCTTTATTGAAAAGGCTCCGCCCTCTAAACATTTTTCCCTCCGATCACAAACAATATAAATTTGAACAATCCTTGATGTCCACAATAAAAATCCGGCAGACTGCCTGAAAGCAATCTGCCGGATAAATATTTTTCAATTACACCAGATTATAATCTGAGCCAGCCTCTAGTTGGTCTTAAGAGACGGGTTCATGTCACCCATAGCGACATAAAGCTTGGCAAGGGCAACCTGATAGTCAGACAGGGCCTGAATAAGCTGAGCTTCACTGTCACTCAAACGGGACTGGGCGTTAAGCACTTCGTTGTTTGTGCTGACCTGAGCCTGATAACGGGCCATGGCCATTCTGTAACCTTCACGACCGGCTTCAACGGACTTGCGGCCCACGCCGATACGGTCGGCAGCAGCTTTGAGACTGAGCAACTGATCTTTAATTTCGTAAGAAGCTTCGAGCTTGGTATTATCAAACTCAGCCTTGATCTTCTTGACGTTGTCTTCAGCGCGCTTGGAGTCGTAGTAGGTCTGCCCCCAGCTGAAAACTTCCCAGTTCAGATTCGCGCCGATATTCCAGTCATCGGGACGATTCTGATAATTGTATTTATTTTTACTGACCGAAGGATCACCACCGTCACTGTTGTAGTTGAAATCCGCAGTGATGTCGGGATAAAAACCGCTCTCGGCAATGGTTACATCTTCTTCGGAAATTTCAACGGCCTTACGGGCGATCTTCAAGTCGGGACGACCTTTGTCCGCCTTGGCAATGCACTGATCAAGAGTCATGGAGAAAGGCAGGTAAGTCAGCTCACCGGAGTAATCAACATTCTTTTCAATTGGCAGATTGAGCAGGGTATTCAACCTTGCAGCCCTTGAATCGACGGTGTTTTTGGCGATGAGCAAATCCTGTTCCGCGGTGGCGAGTTCAACCTCAGCCTGCAGCACATCAACTCTGGGACGAAGTCCGACCTGATAAAAAGCCTGAATAACATCAAGCTGGGATTGCAGACGGGCAACAGAATCCTGTTTACTCTTAACTTCCATGCGTCCCTGCAACAGGGTCAGGAAAGAAGTCTGAATATTGCTGATCAGGGAAAGTTCTGCATTGTAGAGGCTGGCCTCGGTGGACGCTCTCTGCAACTTGGTTTTCTGGTACTTTGAAAGCAGTTCAAAACCCTTAAAAACAGGCTGGCTTACGTTAATGGAAAAAGCCCATTTATCCTGATAGTCAGCAGCAGTATTACCGGAACGGGGCTGATCACCGCTATGGGTGTAACCATACTTGGCTGTAACAGGACCACCGAAAGCACCACGCTGTCTCTTCACATCGCTTTCAGCTGCCAGCAGATTTTTGCGGGCCGCGATAATGGACGGGTTCTGTTTCAGTCCGAGGTTTACGCACTCCTCAAGAGTGAGGGTCATGTCGGCATCTTTGGCTTCATCAGTAACGGCTTGAGGCACCTGAGTGGTAGCCTCTTCCATGGAAACAGGAGCCTTGGCTTCACCAAGAGACTTTTCACCCTGCTCCTGCGCGTAGGCAAAGGAGACCGATGACAGCATGAAAATCAATACTAATAAAAACGGAACATTGCGTTTCATTCTACACATCCTGAACGTGCGGTTATTTTCTTTGAAAGAATTAATATACAAAAATCAAAACCTATATAGATGTTCCTGCGCAAGGAATCAAGCATCATTTTTGTTTTAAACACTACTAAATAGCTGCACAATCGGTTTTATCGCCCTGCAATTTGTCCACTGTATGTTTAAGAGCGGGAAGTACAGCTTCAAGGCTTTCCCGCACAGCTTTCGGACTGCCGGGAAAATTCACAACAACACTTTCCCCCAGAGTTCCGGCAACAGCCCGTGAAATCATGGCATGGGGAGTTTTTTCAAGTCCGGTGGCGGTTATGGCCCTTTCAAATCCGGGCAACCGTTTTTCAATCACCGCAAGAGTTGCTTCCGGGGAAACATCACGCGGCCCGACCCCGGTCCCGCCGGTAGTCATGATCAGATCAAAACCATCCACATGAGCTAGATGCATGAGCAATGCTTTGAGATCATCGCATTCGTCAGCGATCAGATAACCCTGCACGATGGAAATCGGAAGTGCATTTTTTATCATTTCAGCAATGAGCGGCCCGGCCTCATCCTTTCTTTGCCCGGCAGCCCCTTTATCACTCAGGGTAACGTAAGCAAGGGAATAACCTTCCTTCTTCACGGAAAGCTCAACCTCACCGTGAGGCAGCTCTGCCAAAACTTCAGCAACCCACGATTTTGCACCCGGTACACCTGAAGTCCAGCCGCCCGAAACAATGCGTAGCAGCTCTACGCCCTCACCGGTAAGCACCATTCCGGCCCTGAATCCAGCACTACTACCGGACAGAGCCATACAGATACACCCTTGCGGCTGGAAGCAGGAATCACCTAGCACGATCCTGCTGCCGACGCCTGCATCTTTTATCGTAGAAAAATCACATTTAAGCACAAAAAACTCCTTATCAAAATCAGGCCAGCAGAACAGCCAGAATACCGGTGATAAAAATTCCGTCAAAAGTTCCTGCCCCGCCGATGGAAACTAGCGGAGCATCCAGCACCCGCCGGGTAGCCGGGGTGGCAAGGTGCAGCAAATCCGCACCTATCAGGGTTCCAAGGCTTCCTGCAACATAAGCCGCTATAGGTGCCATTTCACCCTGCACAAAAATCAGGGCCGCAAGCGCGGTAATCAGCGGTGGAATCAGCACCGGGATTCCGATCCCCACTCCCGGAATAGGTCGGGCGAGAACATAAGCGGCTGCACTGACCACACCCACGCAGAGTAAAATGGAGAAATCAAAACCGGATCTGCTGAGCAAAGACAGGGAAAGCAGTACCGGAATCACACAGCCACCGAGGTTCACCGCCACAACCTGATTGGTCAGGGTTGCGCCCTCACGCTGAGCATCCAGCGGAGAATAGGGATTGAACATGCGCACCCGCCTGACTCTCACATCAGGTACCAGCCTTTCCGAACGGAACACCGGAATGTTGACCCCGCTCCCGAACAGAGTAGCAATAAGCAGCAGAAAACCCTGTCCAGCTGTCAAACCCAGCTTGGAAAAAGCAACGGTTACGAGACCAACCTGTACAAATATAAACAAAAAGAATATGAGGACAAAAAAAATGATGCCTAAAAAAAGAACCGTAGGCAGAGAAAACATGGGGCCACGCATCGAACGAAACTCCTTTTTTGCAGATGTAGACAAATTCAGGCCATTTAATGCTATAAGTGCAGACACCTCAAGAATTTATTGCTAATTTAAGTACGGTTTACCAGAGATAATCACCGTGAGGAAGGTTTAACATGAAAGGAATTATTCTGGCCGGAGGTTCCGGCACAAGGCTTTACCCGCTGACTAGGGTGGTCAGTAAACAGCTTCTGCCTGTTTATGATAAGCCTATGATCTACTACCCGCTCTCCATCCATATGATGTCGGGCATCCGCGATATCCTGATCATTTCCACCCCCGAAGACCTGCACAGGTTTGAAGATCTCCTTGGCGACGGTTCAAACCTCGGCATCAATATTTCATATAAGGTTCAGCCTAAACCGGAAGGTCTGGCGCAAGCGTTTATCATCGGTGAAGATTTTATCGGGGACGACAGCGTCAGCCTGATCCTCGGGGACAACATTTTTTACGGACACGACCTGCCGCATATCCTGCAAAAAGCTGCCAGCCGTAAAGACGGCGGTACGGTTTTCGCCTACGCGGTAAAAGATCCCAAAAGATACGGCGTGGTTGAATTCGATAAAAAACAGTCCGTGATCAGCATTGAGGAAAAACCTGAAGAACCTAAGTCAAAATTCGCAGTCACGGGGCTGTATTTTTACGACAACTCCGTGATTGAAATAGCCAAAAACATTAAGCCCTCTGCACGTGGCGAGCTTGAAATAACCGATGTGAACAACGAATACCTCAAACGCGGTAAGCTCAATGTGGAATTGCTTGGGCGCGGATACGCATGGCTGGACATGGGTACCCACCAGTCACTGCTTCGGGCGGCATCCTATGTAGAAGCGGTACAGGAAAGGCAGGGCTTCATGCTTGCCTGTCTGGAAGAAATAGCTTTCCGCATGGGCTATATCAGTTCCGCTGAACTGAAAACTATGGCAACAGACATGCTCAAAAACGATTACGGCCAGTACCTGATGGAAATTTATAACGACGCAAAGGCTGATTAACCATGAAAAAGACATTCATTACTTTAATCATCACCATAGCCCTGCTTGCACCATGCACAGGATTCTGCAAGGCCCCGGATATATCCGCTCAGTTCAGCAAACTCTCCGGAGTTGAAGCTTCTTTCAGAACTCTGGGTATGAAAATAGATAAAACGACCGGAGCCGACGCCCAACCGGACCGGGTCTATGCCCTTCAAGATATGGCAGACATGTGCAAAACAAGTAAAATGCAGGTACACAGCCTGACTTCGCTGTTCTCGGTGGTAAACCTTGTTAAGCGTGAAAAGAACTTTCAGAGCAGGGAAGCTGATCTGCTCAAAAAGAAATGTGGCTACGCCTACAATGACTTCAAAAGGCGCAAAATATTTATCCGGGATATTCTGGCTAAGGCCAAGGATCAGAAATTAAAGGATCTGGCCCATATCTTCGATGCCCAATTAGCCATTGTGCTTGAACAACTGACTGAGATAAACAGTAAATTAAAATAAAAAAAGGCCCGCAAATGCGGGCCTTTTTTCTTACTGAAAGGGATAGCAGCCCTCTCGAAATATTCCTAATGATGACCTTCTTTTTTGCCTTCTTCAATCCTGCGAAAGATCATGAACAGCATCCATGCAAGGTAACCAAAAATAAGAGAAACACCAACAAAGCCAGCAGTTGTGCTGTGGCCCATGTTACTGATAAGTTCGCCAATCATGCCCAAATACCTCCAAGTATTTAACCCGATTCATTACCAAAATTTTCATAATTCTTCGCTACTTTTTTCACAAATGTCAAGTTCTAGTTTAAGTATAAATATTGACAAACCACTTTATACAGATATGATAATAGAAAGCGCAGTAATAAATTAAGATTAGCAATACCAAGTCGTTATAAAAAGAGTAACGACGACCGCACTATACTTCCATCAGGGGACTAGAATGGGGAAAGATAAAGAAAAAAGTAAACCCGGACTGGTGAGCAAGTTAAAAAACAAGCTGGACCGCATGCTTGGCAGAAACACTGACGAGTCGCTGGACATTGAATTCAAGCCGCAAAAAGATATTCCAGCCGCACGCAGAGCTTTCCGCATTGATGTAGACAACATGCATGTCATCTGCCGTATCCCAAGAGTTAAATGCCGTATTATGGACATCAGTGCCAGCGGTATCGGCTTTGCCAGTTCAAAAGAATTCCCTGTAGGTACGGTGGTGGACGCAGTGCTGATCTGGTCCGGTAAACCCGTACTCAAAAATCTCAAACTTAAAATTGCAAGACGGACCCCAAAAATTGTGGGCTGCGAATTTACCGACCTTGAAAGATCCCAAGACAAAGTCATCAGCAAAATTGTCCTTGCCGCCCAAAAACGGCTAATCCAGAAAAAACACTCCGGCAAACATCCGGACATGACCGAAGAAGAAATGGCGAAGGAAATAGAAGCCCAGAAAAAGCGCGGCATAGCTCCAGCGTCCAACAAGAAATTCAAACTTTAGCCCCGACTTTATTGCACCGGGAATAATGGAAAAGGGTCTATGAAAACAGTAATTCTCGACGGCTACACGCTCAATCCCGGTGACAATCCATGGACCGGACTGGAAGAAATCTGCGAACTAACCGTCTACGACCGCACAAAACCGGATCAAATCCTAGAGCGCGCCATAGACGCTGACATTATCCTGACCAACAAAACCATTCTCAACGCAGACATCATCAGGACCCTGCCCAAACTTAAATTTATCTCCGTACTGGCTACCGGATACAATGTTGTTGATCTGGAAGCAGCTGCACAGCGAAACATCCCGGTCTCAAACGTTCCGGGCTACTCGCCCCCTTCAGTTGCCCAGCATGTCTTCGCCCTGCTGCTGAATCACGCCAACAGGGTTGCCATACATGACCGGGCGGTAAAAGAAGGCCAATGGGCTCAGCAGGATGATTTCTGCTTCTGGACCACACCGCTCATTGAGCTGGCCGGGAAAAAGATGGGCATAGTCGGATTCGGTGATATCGGAAAAAGAGTAGGCATCATCGCCAATTCATTCGGCATGGAGGTTCTGGTCTATGCACCGAGACCAAAACCCGCCCCCGAGTACACCCCGTTCAGTTTCGTATCCCTTGGAGAACTTTTTCGTGAAGCCGATGTAGTCTCACTGCATTGCCCGCTGACCGTTGAAAATGGAAATTTCATTAACAGCAAATTGCTTTCAACCATGAAAAGCAATGCCTACCTGATCAACACCGCCCGCGGGCCACTCATCGATGAAGCGGCTCTAGCCACAGCCCTTACTAAAGGGGTCATCTCCGGGGCCGCCCTTGATGTGGTCGGGGACGAACCCATGCTGCCCGGAAATCCTCTTTCAGGAACACCGAATCTGACCATTACTCCGCACATTGCATGGGCAACCCTTGAGGCCCGCTCAAGATTAACCAACACAACCGTTAAAAATGTTAAAGCTTTTCTGGATGGGAAGAACATAAATGTGGTTAACGAAACTTAGTGTTACATTTACCGAATTCTAAAATTTTGAACTTGATATAAAAAAACAGGGGCTGACATAGTTAACTATGTCAGCCCCTGTAATGTAGATCTACTTTAGGGTCTTAGCACTAAACAGGTAAGCTGGCCCCGTATTTCTGGACAGTAGAGATAAGATCAGCCTTGCGGACCGGCTTGGTCAGAAAATAATCACACCCAACTTCGTAGGCCTTATCTTCATTTTCCGGCAGGGCATGGGCTGTAACAGCGACAATGGGAGTCCTCTCACGGCTGTTATCCTTTTCAAAACCGCGAATAAGAGTAGTTGCCTCATAACCGTCAGTCACAGGCATTTCTATATCCATAAGCACAACATCATATTCTTTGCGCTGAAACAATTCAAAAGCTTCACTTCCATTTTCAGCCACATCAATAGAATACGGCAGCTTTTTCAGATACAGCTGCACCAGAAGCACGTTGTTCTCACAATCTTCGGCAAGTAAAATATTCAAAGGCCTGACTGCTCCGTTGGCAAAATTTATATCAGTTGCGCATTCTTCAGCATTAAGCATTTATATACCCTGCTATAAGTCAAAAAACAGCCCCCCGAAGGCAACCTGCTCCTCCCTTTGACCCGACGCCATTTGATATACTAACACTTTAGCAAAAGCAACCGTCCATAGAAACAAAATAACACATTTAGAAAAATGCGCAAATTAACATTCCTGATCACCTAGCCAGAGCTTTCACTTTAGCCGCAAAATCCTCTAGATCGTTGGGGTCCCCTTCCTTATAGTTCTCGGGGTAAAGAAGCGCGGACATAAAAAAAACACTGCCGACTTCAAGAGCCTGTGAAGCTGAAAGAGAAAAACGTTTAATACGTTCATTAAGCTCATCTGACACGGATTGAGTCTGCGGGACCACTTTGTCTGCAAGACCAGCAAGAATAATGGCCTTTTGGCGCATAAAATCCCGATAAGCATTTTCATCGTTGTCTGTATACAAAGCTTTGCGCCCAAGGCTTTCAATTTCGCGAACCTGCTTAGCTACCAACTCCAGTCGTTCAGCCAGCAGTTCATATGGATTACCGGAATTCATTTCCCCTCCGCTTTAGTTTTGCACGAATATTATGATCCGGGCAAAACAAAAGCAAGAGAAGTTAAATTTTTCCCCTCAGTGCTGAGCAATTATAGGGAACCGCACATCTGGCGATAGTTTCCGCACTCAATTTTGTTTATGAACGGACATGCTCTTTTCATAAACCACTTTTTGCGCGGACACCAGAAACGGTCCTTAAACGGCTCGTTACAGCCGTCAGATGTCAATTTTTTTCTACGCTGGTTACCAATTATGATATAGTTATCTTCGGTCCGTACTTCGATGAGTGTCATGGTGACCTCCACCAGCTTGCATCAGCTTGACTGACTCCTCCTTTGGGGGTTGCCTGATTTACAATCTTCTACAACTGAAATATATTATGCACCTAATATGCCATACTGGGTATATCGGGAATTCTTTCCCTTTACATCCTGAAAAAATGGTCATAACAGATAACGTTTGTGTTTACCTTCACAGCGAAATAAATCCGGCACCGCCAATAGAGTGACAGTCGGTTCAAGGAGCATGCTTTGCCAATACTTTCAGCCAGCACAGGAATCACCAGATACAGAATTCTGGAAGACGTCAGTGATGAACTGATCCGGGAAATCCCCGAAAGATTAGCTAAATTCGCATTTAAGGACATTGACCACACTGCTGAAGAACGTTCCTTCGGCTGGGTGAACATGGACGATATGCTTGATGACAAATGGGCAGTTTCACCACCGGAAAAAGCCCAATACTTCACTTTTTCCATGCGCCTTGATACCCGCAGAATTCAGCCCGCAGTACTGAAAAAACATTTTCAGATCGCACTGAACCACGAACTGGCTGAAGCCAAAAAAGAGGGAAAAAATTTCATCTCCCGCGACCGTAAAAGGGAGATCAAGGAACAAGTTACCCTTAAGCTGCGTGCCCGCTCCCTGCCCATCCCGGCAGTTTTCGATGTAGTCTGGAACGTACCGGAAAACCGTCTGTACCTCGCTGCCACCAACACCAAGGTTATGGATCTGTTCACCGACCACTTTTCCGACACATTCGAACTGACCCTTGAACCGCTGACTCCCTTCTTTCTGGCCATGGAAATGCTTGGCGAAGAGGCTGTACAAAAACTTGAATCGCTCGACCCCACCTACTTTGTGGGCTAGTCTAATTTACTCAAAGGAGCACCTGTTATGGACCTCATGATGCTTGCCGAAAGGGAAAACACACTTCTGGGCCAGGACTTCCTGACCTGGCTCTGGTATAAAAGCGAAATCCGCGACGGTATGTTCGAGCTGGAAGACGGCGAACGCTTCATGCTCTACATGGAGCAGCGCATGTCTGTTCAGGGCGGCGACGGCGAAAACGTGGACACAGCTACAGTCAACTCCGCCAGCGGAGATATGACCGAAGTACTTTACGGCCTGCGGACCGGCAAAAAAGTCACCCGCTGCCAGCTGAAAATGGAAATTGATGAGAACCTCTGGCAGGTTCAGCTCAAGGCCGAAGATTTCACCATGAGCGGACTTAAGACCCCCAAAGTGGAAATGAAAGACGAGGAAGGGGATGACCCGGATGCAAAATTTCTGGAAAAAATCTACCTTATCGAAAAGTGCATCACCCTTTTTGACTGCGTCTTCAAAGAATTCATAACCATCCGCATCTCAGATCAGTGGAAAGAAGAAGTTTCCAAATTCCAGAGCTGGCTGCGCGAAGGAGAAAAATAGGCATGGCAAAAATCACATTGGCAGCATTCGGAGACAGTCTCACCGAGGGTTACGGCCTCCCGGCGTACAGTTCCCTTCCAGCGCAGCTTGAACGCAGGCTGCTGGAAGAAGGCTTCCATGTGGCAATTAATAATTTCGGCCTGTCCGGGGATACTTCCGCGGACGGGCTATTCCGCCTTGCCGATGTTATTGAAAGTAAACCCGAAGCGGCCTACATTGAATTCGGTGCCAATGACTGCTTCCAGCTCATGGACCCTCAGCAGACCAAACTGAATATCTCCAGCATGGTCGAAGCATTTCAGGAAGCGGCTATCCCGGTCCTGCTGCTCGGATTCAAACCCATGAACTTTACCCCCCAATCCTACGCCACTGAATTCAACTCCATTTTCAGGGAAGTTGCCGAAAAATTCAGCATCCCTCTTTATCCGTCCCTGGCCGAAGGGATCGGAGAATCCCCTGAATACTACCAGCCGGACGGCGTTCATCCCAACAGCGAAGGTGTGGCGGTTATGGTTGAAAACATGTTCCCGGCATTCAAATCTTTTCTGAAGTCTATCTCCAGTTGAAAACAGCTCGTTTAAAGCTGCAATCCTTATTGTTTTTTTCCCGCCAGACATGTATCTTTTCTTCTAAATAATGGAGAGAAGATGGAAGAGAATAATGCCCCGGAGTCCCCGAAAGATAAAACCGGAACAGAAGAGCGGGAGAATATAAAAAAATCTCCTGAGCGTCCTTCTGTCGCCCTGATTATCGGTTCGGAAGGCATCAAGTCCTTCTGTGCCCTGCCTTTTATCGAATACCTGCAACAGGAAAAGGTCAATCTGGATCTTGTTATCGGGGTAAGCGGAGGTGCGCTTCTGGCCGGTTTCATGGGGGCGGGCTATGACCTCAAACAGATTCAGGAAGTCTTCTCCAAAACCGTGGACCCTCGTTTTTACACTGACGTGGACTACAACTCCGTGCTGGACATTGCCAGCACCGGTATGGGCAAATTCACAGCTGAATCAGGTATCCTGAAAACAGACTGCCTGCGCCGTACCTACGAAACCCTGTTCAAAAAAACGAATATTTCCGACCTCTCCCCCAAAACCCTGATCTCCACCACCGACCTTGAAACCGGCAAACCGGTCATCCTTGAAGAAGGCAACCTAGCTCAGGCAATCTATGCCAGCAGTGCCATCTATCCGCTCATGCCTCCGGGCAATGTGGACGGTAAACGACTCATTGACGGCGCATTTTCATCACCAGTGCCGATAATGGAATGTGTGAAAAGACAGATCGACATCATCATCGCCATTTATTTTGATGATGCCTGCAACCCGGAGCCGGACAGCTTTGTATCCAGCTATTTCAACACCTCACGCATCTTCAAACGCTCCATCCTGACCAGCCAGCTTCCCCTTTCAATTGACCTGCACCATCACGAAATCATTCCGGTTTATATCAAACATCCCCGGCCCATTGAACTCTGGGAGGTTAATAAACTCACTGAAATCGTGCATGCCGGAAAAGTAGCCTTTACCAATAAAAAGTCAGATTTTAATGAAGCTGTCTCGGAATTCAAAACCAAGACGAAACAGCGCGAAGCAGAACGCCAGAAAAAAGAAGCCGAGAAAAAGCTGGCGCAGGCAAAAATCGCAGCCGAAGATAAAAAGCACGAAGAGGCTGTGGAAAAAATGAAAAACGCAGCAACAGCAAAGAAGAAAACACAGCAGCCACAAACAGCTCCACACCCAGATGCATCGAAACCGGAAAAAAAGCGAACTTTCAAAATCATCAAGTCACGCAAAGAACGCAAAGGAAGCGGGTCATGAAAATTTTAACTTCATTGCTGGTCATATTCTGCTTGATGAGTTCTCCGCTTCATGCCGATGAAATCGTGCTGGGTACAATTTTCGGACTTAAGGGCAGCCAAGCCCCCACTGCACAGGAAGCCTTGAACGGTGCGTTGCTGGCAGTCCAGAAAATTAATAATTCCAAAAGCGGAACTAAGATCAGGCTGGAAGTGGAATCCAGCGCCGGTGAAACCACTGGAATCCTGAACAGTGCGAACAAGCTGGCCCAGTCCAAGGGAATCATAGCCGCCACCGGGATCATCGACGACAACACAGCACTCACCGCAGGGCCCGCATTTCAGGCCGTACAGCTCCCCTTTTTATGTACCGGGGCACAGGCTGACGCGCTCTCCTACGCCGGGACAAATATCTTCACTCTTGCCGTACCGGATATCAGAACCGGACAATTGTTGGCGGAATTCGCATGCAACATAATGCAGATCAGTAACATCCTGCTGGTCCGTTCTGATCTTGCGGACAGCACCGCCCGACAGGCAGACAGCTTTGCCCGCCGTTTCAAGCAGAACAAAGGCAATATAATGGCTGAAATGCGCATCACCGAACCGGACCCGGATTTATCTTTCATCAGTGAAAAACTGAAAGACCTTGCCCCGCCGCCGCCAGCAAACAGCACTGTTATCAATGAAACAGTAGGAGCCAGTGACTTTGTGGACAGCGCGGTAGGTCTCACCATCCAAAAAAGAGATACAAACCCCGCCAAGCCGCAAGTGGAAGCGGTGGTAGTCTTCGCCCCGGCCCGCATCGGGGCAAAGCTGCTTGAACAGCTCAAAAATGACCGGCAGGTCTATCCTATCCTCGGTGGGACTTCATTTGACAATGTCCCCATGCAGCAGACCATGAAAGCATACCCGTCAAGAATCTACTTTGCCTCGCAAGCGGCCATGGACCGCGAAGCACCGCTGGTCCGCTCATTTGTAAACTCTTACAAATCTCTTTTCGGAAGCACGCCCGAAACAGGATATGCCGCACTGGGCTTTGATTCCGTCATGCTTTTAGCAGCCACTGCGAAAAGGCACGGCTCAACGTCAACGGCAATCCGTAACGGACTGCCGCTTATCAAAGATTTCGAAGGAGTCTGTGGAAAGATTTCTTTTCAGGAAAATGGTGCGGAAAAACCGCTCTACATCATGCAGGTGGAGTCTGGACAGAAATCCATGGCGACCAGTTTGGACTAATACAAATAAGTTCAGGAAGATAAGCATATATCTAGAAAGACATAATCTCCTCTATCCATTATGAAAAATAAATGAGATTGCAGTACCTGTCTCCGCAGAGGTTTCCATTTCAATTTTACCAAGCTGGGCTTCCATCAGCAACCGGGCACTGTAACTCCCAAGCCCAAGACCATTTTTCTTACCTGAAGTTGAATACTTCTCAAAAAAAACCTCGTGTATTTCAGCAGGAACACTCCCGAAATTATGAATTTTCACAACAGGAACATCACCACCAAAAATAGAAACCGTGACCTGCTCACCACTTGGTGAAGCTTCTAAAGCATTCTTTAAAATATTGGAAAACATGGACTGACAAAAGTCATCCCTTCCTTTAACCAGTAAAGGATCATCCCCTTCCTGTATCTGCTCATCATCGAACTGCAATATGATTTTAATATCATTTGCAGCGGCAAAACGTTCATACTCCCGGACAATTTTCAACAAAATAAATTTAATATCTATCACTTCCGGAACATACCTATATGTTCCAGTTTCAATCTGATAGAGGTTCAATGAAGAATTAATCTGGTTCAGCATTCGCATCCCAGCCTCCTCAATCATTTTGAGACACTGGACCTGCTCTTCATTAAGCCCGCCTTCCTCAGCAATAATCACAGGAAGATTGATGATACCGTTCAAGGGAGCTTTGAGATCATGGCGCATTATTCTATCCACATCTTCCCGGAGATTTTCCAGATCCTTACGGCCTGAAATATCCTCCAAAGTCCAGATAATACCTTTTTCAAGCTCAGGCGGTGCCACTCCGCGCCCTGTGACACTACCCCAGACAACACTTCCGTCCTTATGCCTGAGCTGCAATTCACGTTGAACAATTTTCCCCTCTTCAAGAGGGCTTTTGACTGACTTCCAAAAATCAGCAAAAATCTTTTCAGAAAGATATAACTTTTTAGTACTCTCACCCTGAAGTTCATCAAGCTGATACCCTACCACCTCACAAAACCGAGAATTTACCCTGTGAACGACCCTTAACGATTTCATATAGGCGATACCGATGGCACTGTTTTCGAAGAGTGCCTCAAATTCGGAAAGAGAGTGCTCGAGTTCCAAGTCTTTACGCCGTTTAGAAGCTGTAATTACAACCATGAGCCACAACACCGGAATATATATTACCGTCGCCAGTACATATGGCAAAGTAGATTGTTTCCAAACTTCACCGGAAGAGACATGCGTTACCAGCTTCCATTTCCGCACTTTATAAGACTCAGCACCAGCGACAGTTTCGCCATTTTCTTGGGGTGAAAGAACTATTGTCTTAAAAGTAAACAGCCCATCATCGGTAAGAAACTGCCCGGACTCATTTTCATAAATACGTGCCCAAATTCCAGGATACAAATCTTCAAACGAACACTGCTTCCTGTCTGGAAACATAAAAGACCAGTTGCAATCTTCAGAACCACCCAAAAGCCACTGCCCGGCTTGATTCAAGAACATAAGTTTACCGCGCGAACCACAGGAAACATGATCCAAATTCACCAATGTATTCTGAGCAAGAAAATTCACAACCAGCACACCGGTCTTGTTTCCATCAGCATCAAAAAGAGGGGCAGCAGCACGCATCATGGGCTTGAAAGGCTCTTCAACCTTTCCCTTCTCAACATTCAGATCAAATGGCGAAACATAAAACTGTTCGGGACCAAGCCTGATTGCCTCTTTGAAATAATACCTTTCAGACTTATCCTGAAGATCACTCCCTTCAACAAAATATGCGCCGTCATCTCCGTAGTTAACCCTCACGACCTCCATTCCGCCTGTATCAAGAATTCTAATCTGATCAAATCGGCCGGAAACATTTGAAAAATGGCGAAATTCATCTTTAAGAATAGAAAAAGAGACTTCCTTTTGCTCTTCATCAAGCTTATGCAAAGAGTCATGCCCCATCAAAAAACGTAAGCCGGAAATCATCTTGTTCATTTCCAGTTCGGTACTGACCGCTGTAGACCGGACAAAAGAAGACTCAACATTGCGAAGCAATTCCATATGTGTTGCGGACTCCCGGTAAGCACTGCCGAACGCAGCGATTCCGAGAATAAGAGCAATAGGAAAAATAGGGCTCAATACCCAGGTACGGCAAAATGTTTTACATTCAATCATCAAAGGTCTTCTCCGCTAAAAACAGAGTGAAATAAAAGATTACTCATTCTAGCACCCGAACAACTCTGCTACAAACAATTTTCCTGTTTTTATGACACAAGCTATTTATCCTGTTCTACGTCCTGCTACCCCTCACTTTCGTCTTCATCCAAACTGTGCCGCACGGCCCGCACGAGAAAAAATATCAGCGCAGCCGCAACAGCCAGCACCCCAAGCATTTCCCAGTTAACGGTCCCCATACGCACCCCGGAAGAAAGCAAGTGCCCTCCGGCTGTCAGAAATACAGTTTCAGGAATCAGGCAAACCACACTCATGATCAAAAATGGCAAAAAACGCACTCCTGTAGCCGCCCAGAGGTAATTAGCCACTGAATATGGAACCACGGGGACAATCCTGCTCAAAGCCAGGACTTTGAGCGGATGTTTGCGGCTGAGCATCTCCATTTTCATAAAATTAGGATCAGTGCGAAACTTCTTAAACACTCGCCCCCGCAACACAAACCGGCCCAGAAAAAAAGATATGGACGATCCCACTGCCATGCTCAGCAGACACATACCAGTTCCCTTGACCGCGCCGAAAAGAACCCCGGCCACAACAGTAAAAAGGGTCTGGGGAATAACCAGCACCATGCCCACAACATTTATGGCGACAAACAAAAACGGGGCTAAATTTCCACTAGCCTCAATCCATGCTGTCAGACCGGATAGATGCCCTTGCCCATAATGCTCAGCTGCAAATGAAAGCACACCGACGGCCAACGCAACCATTATTCCATGCAGAAATATTTTTTTTGAATGCATATTTTCCCACTTCACTTGATGCTTTAAATATCATACCGTCACGGTCGGTTGTTCGCGTGACATCCATTAAAGATAAGGATAACAAACGCTGACCGACTCAAAGTTTAATTACTGAAAAATTTTAGTTCAGAAAACAATAATCAGGGGAAAATATGCGCTACGAACTTAAACTCATGGACACACTTTCCGGAACCGGATGCTTTGCCGCGTTCCCCGGTCCCAACCTGAGCTTCTCCGAAGTACTGGCCCACTTGGAAACACATCCGCATGACGAATTCATGCATCGTCATATGCTTGAAATGCTCGGAAAACACCGCACCCGCAAGATCCAGAAGCTGATCAAGGAAATCAAGGGCGACCCTAAAAAGAAAGTACTCGCCGCGCTTATCTACGAAGCTGTCATCACTCACCCCCGCCTCGCCTCCCTGCGTACCGAGGTGCAAGCAACCTTTGACGCTGAAGAGCTCAAGGAATTCAGTCCGACCCTGCATCTGCGTTCCCACCTGCTGGCTGACCAGCCGTTGCACAACAAATGGACCTGTATTTTCTCCGACAACATGGAAATGCATGAATGCCTGCCCACAATGGAAGAAGCGGGAATTGAGCCACTCTACAGCAAAGAAGACCTGCCATCCAAAGATTTCACCACCGCCTCCACTATTCGTGAAAAGCTGGAAGCTGAAAACAACCTGCCCCCGGCCAAAGAACGCGCCCCTATTGAGGAAGTAACAGCCAACGCCAACAAGAAACTTGAAGCTGTAGACGTATTCATGGGCCCCCAGATGCGCCAAAAGGGATGCCTCAGCCCCTTTGCAGTACTCCATCATTGGATGGTTGAAAACCGCACTGACAACGGAAGCCTGAGTAACTCCCTGCGCGCCATGCAGACCAGTTATGGACGTGGATTCACCTTTGAGCAGGCCTGTGTCTCCTGTGCCATGGAAGTAGCCGAAAGGGTTAGTTCCTATGCCAGTATCGGCAAATCCGGGATTGCGAACCGCACTGCCACACTGCCCGTAATTAAAGGATCATACGAAGAAATTTCCAAGGAAGGACCGGCAATCAACCCGGACGATCTCGGGCTTGAAACTCCGTACGAGAATCAGCAATTATGGTGGATGCCGGCGGAAAAATTTGACGGGAAAAAACATGTACAGGCACAAGTTCCGGTGCAGCACGTTTTCCTGTTCTGCAACCTTGATGAACAGAACCTGTTCAGCGGCCTCAGCTCCACCGGACTTGCTTCCGGCAACACCATGGCTGAAGCGCGCCTCAGCGGACTGCTGGAAGTTCTGGAACGTGACAGCGATTCCACCATCCCCTTTGATAAGGAAAAATGCTTCACCATTAAAACCGATGATGAAGAAGTACAGAAGCATCTCAATGCGCTGGAACAAAGCGGAATCAAGGTCTGGTTTCAAGATATGACCTCCGAACTTGGCGTTCCCTGTTACACCGCCTTTGCAATGGGCAAGCACGGAGACATCAACAATGGCGGCGGCTGTTCGCTTTCCGGCAAACGCGCTCTACTCTCAGCACTGACCGAAATTCCTTACCCCCTCCCCGGACCTCCAACTGCCGAAGTGCCCGAAGGACTTCCGGTCCGCAAACTGGAAGATCTTCCCGACCTGAGTACTGGAAGCGCGGAAGGTGATGTGATGGTCATTGAAAACACACTGACTGCCAACGGCTTCGCCCCATACTACGTGGACCTGACCCGTAAGGATCTCGAAATCCCGGTAACAAGGGCAATCATACCCGGCCTAGAAATTGTTTCAGACCTCGACAAGTTCTCGAGAATCAGCAAAAGACTGTACCGGAACTATCTCGACATGAAAAATCTTTTGTAATAAGCTGCCTACAGGCTTGACTACGCGATAGAGTCAGTATATCAAGCATTACTTCGTGCCGGGATGGTGGAATTGGTAGACACCCGAGACTTAAAATCTCGTAATCCTTGGATTGTGCGGGTTCAAGTCCCGCTCCCGGTACCAGATAAAAAATTAAAGGTTTACATGCAAATATAATTTTGTATGTAAACCTTTTCTCTTTTGTAACTAGCGATATTAAACTGAACAAAAAAATCAGCAATCTTCCTTCAAGCCAAAACTAATCATCCGGAAACTCCTCCCGGACAGCAAAAATTTCAGAAAGACAATTCAGAAAGACATTAACCACTCTGGGGTCGAAGTGCTTACCCGATTCTTTTTTAATATATTCTACCGCCTCATCCATGGGACATGCTGTTTTATAAGGGCGAGCAGAGGTCAAGGCATCAAAAACATCGCTTATTGCAGTTATGCGGGCGAAAATAGGAATGACATCTCCCTTTAATCCCTCTGGGTAGCCCTGCCCGTCCCATCTTTCATGATGATATCTGGCAATCTGGGAAGCAGCCCAGATAACTTCCGAGGGATGATCACCCATAATTTCCCCGCCTACGGCTGAATGGGATTTCATGATCTCCCACTCTTCTGGGGTCAACGGTCCTGGTTTAAGTAAAATGGAATCAGGTATGGCGATCTTGCCCACATCATGCATGGGACTGGCGTAAAGTATAATCTCGCAAGCCTCGTCATCAAACCCCATTCCACGGGCAATAATCTCCGCCACCTTACTCACCCGCATAACGTGTGCCCCGGTCTGATTATCCCGAAATTCCCCGGCCCGCCCCAGTCTTTGTACAACCTCAAGCTGAGTTTCGCGGATAGCCTTTGTCCTGCGCCGGACCTCAGCCTCAAGTATATCCCCGCGCTCTACCTGCTGCTTGTAGTAATACCGGCTCTCCAGCATATTTTTGATCCGTAATAGAACTTCCCAGAACTGAAAGGGCTTAGTCAAAAAATCGGTTGCTCCGGCCTCAAGAGCTTCCTGCCGAGTCTTCTCATCAGTCTGCGCTGTAAGCACAAGAACAGGCAAAAATTCATCCTTAATCTGTTCTTTCAAAGCCTCTAGAACCTCTATTCCACTCATATGCGGCATCCTGATATCCAGCAGGATCAAATCAAAATGCTCTTCAGCGTTAAGGGGAACCACAGTCCGTGGATCGGCGGTAGAAGTGTAATTTTCATACCCCTTGCGCTCAAGTATATTCTCCAGCAACACAATATTCGTAGGATTGTCATCAACAATCAATATGCTGGAATCAAGTAATGTTTTCTCATCAATCATCTATTTTTCCTTACTTTCCATCAAAATCTGCCGTAATCCCTCAAGAGTTACAGGCAAGTCCAGAACAACATCAGCTCCATGAGAACTACCGCTACCCAGCAGAGCAATAAACGGAGCCCATTCCCCTGAACCTTGCTCACGAATTTCTGCAATTATTCCTTCAACAAATTCCCCGGCCAATTCTTCACTGACAATCACCACATCCGGGCGAAGTAAAGAAACTGCCCGCATCCCTTTTGCGATTGTTTTGCGAACAATGAGCGCGCAGCCCCCCCAACCGGAAACAAGCCCCCGGAACTCTTCAAGAGTGGCGGTATCGTCTTCAATGAACAAAATCGTAGGTAAATCATCTTCAGAATCAATAACATCAGGCTCAAAGACAATATCATCAATCCCGGCAACAAGAACAGGAATTGTAACTGTAAAAGTAGTACCCCTGCCTTCAAGGCTGGAAAAAATAATACTTCCACCCATGGCTTCAATCAACTGCCGGGAAATTGCCAGCCCTATACCGGTTCCCTCAATTTCAAATTCCTTATCCGAAAAGCGACTGAACGGCTTAAAAAGATCCTCGTGCCTGCTTTCCGGAATACCAATCCCGGTATCAGCAACTGCCAACAGGACCTCATTACCACGGACAACACCGGAGATTTCGACCTTTCCCCCCTCATGGTTATATTTAATCCCATTAGAAAGAAGATTAATTAAAACCTGCTTAAACCGAGTCCTGTCGACATTAAGTTCAGGCAAATCTTCCACACTGGAGTCGACATGTATTGCCACTCCGCACTCCAAGGCCTGCTGCTCCAGAAGCACAGTCGACTCTTGAATAATCTCACCCGCAGTAACAGGCTCAAGACAGATTGCAATATTGCCGGACTCAATCATCGAAAAATCGAGGACTTCAGTTATCATCTTCAACAAATGCTGCCCGGCAGCAGCGATATGCTTTACATGGGAACGTATCTTGCTGGTAACTTCATCATCCTCGCAGCTCAACACTATATCAGAAAATCCGACAATAGCATTAAGCGGAGTCCTCAATTCATGACTCATGCGGGAAAGGAACTCGGTTTTTGCCTTGCTTACGGAATCTGCAGACTTGAGCGCATTTTTAAGCTGTTCTTCAGCCGAAATCCGATCTGTGACATCCACAAAACTCTCCAATAGAAAACTATCTCCGCCTCTTTTAAACGGCACAACGGTTTTCAAAACAGATTTCCCGTTGGCAAGCCTGCGCACGGCATGGTCAATTCCCTGTCCAAGATCAGTAACCGGGCATTTACCAACTTCTGCCGGACATATATATTTATGACATACCGCTCCCAAAGCATCTTCCCTGTTCACGCCGATAATCCGGGCTGCGGTCTCGTTCATATCCACAATCGTGTGGGTGCTGGACGCAATAACTACAACCCCGGCCTGTACTCCCTGCAAAACAGCATTGGTATAGTCCTGCTGATCCTTGAGCCGTTTTTCCATTTCAATTCGCTGGCTGATATCCATAAAAGCCTCAAGAATAAGCCGCTCCCCGGAAAGAGTGATATATGCAGCATTCTTTAAGACCGTTATCTTACGACCTGTGGCGGTTTTGATCTCCACTTCATTGACATAAGGACCTTCAAATTCACAAATAAACGGACAGGAGTCTTCAGACGAAAGGCAAAAAACTTTATCGCAACGGGTTCCCAGCACCTTATCCACAGAATCTGCCTCAAAAAGACGCAATGCCTCAGAGTTGACTTTAATAACTTCCCTGCGTTCATTGACAATAGCCATCCCCACAGGAATTGAATCAAGGATGGTTTCAATAGCCAACTTAGCCTCTTCAAGGTTGCGGGACTTTGCTTCACGATCATCCAGAATAGACCGGATATTAAAAAGAATCCTAAAAAAGAGAAACAAACAAACCGGAAGGGTAAAAGCCAGCACAGCAATCCTTGTGCTGTTCATCCTGCTTGAGGCCTGCTTTTTTAATAAATCAAGACGCTCTATTTCAATCTGAGTTTCATGGAAAATCTTACTGGATGATTCTCTGGCCCGGAGAATGAGCGCGGCAATCTGCATAGCCCTGAAATCCAGCGCATCATGAACTTTTTCATGTAAAGGCTGCTCTTTCTCACTCAGCATTTTCCGCAAGGCGGAATAAATGCCGGCAATTGCCTCTTCCAGCTCAAAGACCTTGGGATTAAGATCAATAACCTCCATGGCATATCCGGCCCCTTTCTCCCTGTGAAAAGTAATCTGCTCATCAACTTTGTCTTTATCATAAAAATTAGCCGGAAAACTGTTCTTAAAAGTGCCTCCGCTTTGAAGGACAGTCAGAGTATCACCAAGCTTGCTCAGGCTATGGTTGATATCAGAATTAATAACTTCAACCTTACGCAGATCGGTTGTATCCAGCATCCTCGCCACTCCAAGCTCGATCATAAGCAGGCGATGCATAATCGCCTTACCCAGCTCGGACCGGGCCTGCTGATTACTAATTTCGCGATCATAACGGTCCAGAGTATTCAACTGTACCCGGTCCACCACAAAAATAACCGCAAAAGCCATAAAAAAGATTAGGCAAAGCAGAAGCACTTTGAAAGTAATTTGCTCTTTCAACAAGCCGGAGAGCTTCTTATTTAACATCATATAATCCGTATTTATTAAATATTGCCCGTCCTTCGGTACTGGACGCATACTCCATAAAAACTTTGGAAATATCAGGGTAACGGGAAAATCTAAGCAGCCCGATTATCAATTTCTTTTTCCCGGCATATTCACCGCTGATCGGCAGAACGCTTATACTCTCCCTGTTTTCAGGCCAGATGGATGTCGCGTACCAATTAATAACCAAGTCCGCCTCATCATCTTTAATGACCCGGACAAGATCCTTGGAATCGGTTGTCATCATCTGCACATTTTCAGCAACCTCGGTGAAGATACCCTTTTTAGCCAAAATCTTCTTGGTTTCCCTTCCGATACTGCCGCTTTCAGGATTACCGATAACAACATAAAAATTGCTATCCGCCATACTGTCCAGAGTATCCGGAATATTTCTGGGGTTACCTTTTTTGACCATCATTGCTGCCTTGTTAAATCCCACATGTACAGTATCCGTAACCAGTCCCTGCTCAAGTGCCGCCTGAATATATGAACCTGAACCCGGCAGATATAGATCCCCCATCATATTAGCTTTAATGGATTTCAAGAGATTTCCGGACCCGCCCTTAGTGATCAGCACCTTACAGTCGTATTTTTCTTCAATAATCCCCGCAATCTCAGTCATGGGTTTGATCATGGTGATACCACAATAAACCAGCAACTCTTTTTCCTGTTCAACTCCCTGCTCCTGACATCCGGGCAGAAGCAGCAAAGCCAGAAAAAAAACTGTCAGGACGTAAAACTTGTTTTTATTCTCTATTAAATAAAATATCTTCATTATTTTCCCTGATTAAACTTAATGGGACTCAAAAAAAACATGCCATATCCTTTCAAAAAACTGAATCAAATATTGTGATTCTTCACGACACATGTATAATTATAAAAGTTGTTTTTTTATTCGACAACTAACCAGGCTTTATAAATCATACATGAAAAAAAATATTCCTCTTTATATCAATATATTGACCATCTTCACAACACTGATCAGTGCAATAGTCCTTTGTGTCGTTGTCTATGGCTATGTGCAGAATTCCCGTATCGCATTATTCTCAGCTGAACAGCTGGTAAAACAGACCGGGGCAGGCAGGCGGTTATGAATATCTTATTCGGACTTTCCGCATAGAAAACCGATACATAAAAATGCCCGTAAAGGGAGTGGAAGAAAACACAATTGCAGCCGAGCTCGCGGCGGCACGGGCCAACGGAACCGGACCGGGTATGATCAGTTGTTCTTTGAATCTTATGATATATTTCAGTAAAAAAGGATGGATTAGTGCTGTGCGACTGAAAAAGTTATGGACCATGTGGGCAAAGAGAAATTCTTCTCCGGACCGCTGGGAAAATAAGTAAAAACTAGGAGCCCCCCCCGAGAGAATCAAGAGCATTCATAAGCTCCAGCCTGACCTTCTCGCGGTCCTGCCCTGACAATTTTTCCTGATTAAGGAAAAAATTGAAACCATCACAACTCTGCCGGAAAACTTTTTCCCCTGCACAGCTGTCGTCATTAACATTCAGTACTGAAAAAGGTTTAACCTCACGCCTGATACCCTTGACCCGGATAGGCTCACGCTCTTCAGTCTCCACCAGATCCTTCACCAGAGCATAAGTTTCATACGACATCAGGATTCCACCGGGGTCACAACTGGACTCCAAACGAGCAGCGAGATTCACCTCTCCGCCGATAATGGTATAATCCATACGGTCTTCACTGCCGAAATTGCCTACATTGCAATACCCCGTATTAATGCCGATCCTCATCTGAAAAGGTTTCTCATATCCCTGCTCAAGCCATATCTTCTTGAGATTCTCCATGCGCCGCTGCATTTCCACCGCCATACGCAAACAACAACGGGCGTCCTCCTCCACCCCCCGACTCTTGGGGTCACCGAAAAACATGAGCATGGCATCACCGATAAATTTATCTATAGTCGCTCCGTGTTTCAGGGCAATGAAAGACATTTCAGTAAAATACATATTCAACAGGGAAGTCAGATCTTCCGGCTGCAAATCCTCGGTTGTCTGGGTAAAATCTTTTATATCGCTGAAAAAGACCGTCAGCTTCTTCCGCTTGGTGGTCAAGCTTACGTCCTGTGCCCCGGAAAAGATTGACTCATAAACTTGAGGTGAAAGATACTTGGCCAGCTTCTGTGAAAGTTGCTCAAGCATATTTCCCTTTTCATCCAAAGAATAAGCAAGTTTGTTGAGCTTTTCCTCATTGCGGTCACTCATCTTAACCAACCGTTTGGTTGTTTTGAAGAGTTTTGCATAAGCCTTGTGGAGCTTCTTGAATTCTTTTGCTGCTCCCTCGTCGGCAATGGTGCCAGACTCAAGAATGGCCTTACCCCGCTCAAAAATGCGGACTTCTTTTTCAAAAAGATCAAAACCCATTCATCACTCCACCGGTTTCATAATGAAATTTGCAGCTTCAAGATCTTCCCCGAATTCTTCACCAAGCTCTTCCATATTATCGTCATCCGAAACATATACCCATTCGACATTGACGGTATTGCCTTCTTCGGCAGCTTCTTCAAGCATATCAAACAGACTCATAAGCACCTTGGCACTGGAGCTGTTAAAATAAATCAACTCAAAGCCAAAATTAACCGTCTGCCCTTCAAGCTCTTCAAAATAACTTTCCAGAGTTTTCAAGACACCGCCGTAAAATTCGGTCACATCTTCAGGGTACGATTCTCCCTTTATCCGAAAAGAATTCATTTTAAAATTCAAATCCAGTTCCGGTGACCGTTCAGTTGCTTCAATTTTGATATTTTCCATATCCATCACCCCTTAAATATACGCCTTGAGCGTAAAAAAAGAATGAACATCATTCACTTCTGCAAAATCAAAAGTAAATCCCTTCCTTGCCCGGCGCGCAATATCGATCAGCCCGACACCGGCCCCCTTGCTACCCTCGGGAGGATCACTGCGCAAAGTCTCTTTCCACAACTTCTTGAGCTCCTTCTTATCCATGCCCTGAATCTGGACGAGATTCGACTCCAATCGTTCCTTGTCTTCGGTTTTAATTATATTACCGCAAGTTATAAACACTCTATCATCCTTTTTACCTACTGTGATAACACCGTATCTAAGCTCGGTCATATCTCCTGTAGTCTCAATTTCAGCGGAGTAACGGATCACATTCTGGACCTGCTCCACAAACACAGAAAACACAGCCCTTGTAGTCTTGGAATCCTCCTCATCAATGGTCAGCTTCTGCTTGATGGCGTTGCCGATTCCCACCAGAATATCATCTGTAACGTACCCGCTGTAGCAAAAAATTATCCCTGTGTTCTGGAGATAATTACGAAAACTGTACATATCTTTAGCCAGCATGCAGTCCCCTGTCATGGAACTGACCGGAGGAAGATTTACTCCCATTACACCCATCCTTTGCTTAAATAATCCTGTTAAGAATAACTCTTAAATTCCAATATTACACCTTAAACCCGAAAGCCGAAACATCATCGCGCCGCTTTTCAGCCCCCTGATATTCAAGCAGCTCATCGTAAATAATATTTCCGTGACCACTCAGAGGCGAAGAACGCGCGGACTCCAGCAAAGCGCGAAATCTTTTCTTACCGAATCCACGTCCTTTAGGCCCCCCTATCTGATCGAAAATGCCGTCCGATCCCATATAAAAAAACATGTCATCACGAATATCTACCTTCTTGTTTGTCCAGACTGTATCCGCCGGAATACCGCGATAACCTATGCCCTTACGGTCTCCTTTAAGCTGCCTAACTCCTTCCTCATCACTGATGAAAAGAGGAAAACCGGCCCCGGCATATGTCAGTTGAGTCCTATTACCGGGCAGATAGCAGACGCCGAGTTCCAGCCCGTCATCCGAACACTCCCCCTCATCAATTGAACAACTGTTCTGGTTAAGGACCTCTTGTATGTGGCAATGCATGTTCTGAATCAAACCACCGCAATCCCCGGCTTCAACTTTATTCAGGCTGATATCGAGAGCTCCACTGGAAATCAGGGTCATGAAGGCTCCCGGAACCCCGTGTCCTGTGCAATCGGCAAGGATGAGCAGTGCTCCTTCTCCCCAATTGCGGGCCCAGTAAATATCACCGCCAACCACATCACGCGGTTCCCAAAGCACAAAACATTCAGACGAAATACTCTCAAGAAATGATTTTGCAGGCAAAATGGAACGCTGAATACGGCTGGCATAACGGATGCTGCTTGAAACCATGGACAAAGCTTCCTGAACACGGGCTTCGCTCCGTTCAAGATCCTTGTTTTTCTTTTCAAGACAACGCAGCAACTCCTCCCGCGACGGAAGCAGGAGCATTTCCCGGAGAGACCTTAGTTTTTCTGGGTCGGGAATCCTGCTTCCCAACGCCAACTCGCGGCAGAACTTGAAACATTTACCTTCGACACACTCCTCTGAAGAAACCTTGAAATAAGATTTCAGAGATGGCGGAATTACGGCATCACGGCTAAACTGAAATTCAACCTCGATAAAAATCCGGTAAGACTCCTCAACAAGCGAAAAAAATAATTTCACAGGCCAGTTTACAGCGGGCCTCACAACTTCGGAAAAAAGAGTAGCCAACTTCGACGCTTCAAGGGAATTAAACCCGAGTTCTCTACCAAGACGCAAAACTTTGCGGCACGATTCATTGAAAGAAGGCAGATCTGCTATTTCCAGAACTCCAAGCTCAACCATCACCCATACCTCACAACAAGACATGAACCATCATCATCGCCCTTGTAAAAATTGCTGAAAACCCTCCCGGCAATATCTTCGGCAGAACCGACCAGCAGCCCCGGACACTCAAATTCCTCAAAACTCTCCTTTATACCGTCCGAATAAAGCATGACCACATCCCCCGGACTGAGTGAAACGGATTTTTCTCGCAGAGTCGGCAGATGATAACCAACCACTCCATCCGACGGAACAAAGCGAAAATTTTCAATGCCTCCAAAAACCCTAGTACAAATATTGCCTACACCGATGTAGTCCATGCGCCCCGTATTAAGATTCAAGCGGCACAAGGCAGCAACCGCTCCCCGCGTACCGACCAATGCCTCATGCATCCCTTGCATCATTTCAGTCAATTCAAGAGCATCGTTGCTCTCAAGATAGTGTCTGGCCGCATTGGAAGCTATATTGGCCGGACGGCCATGCCCCAACCCGTCAATCAACGCAAAAAAACAACTCCGGTTTTCCTGTCGGACATATCCGGCATCACCGCACTCATCCTCATGGATAAGCAGGCTTTTTTTTATCAAATGGCAGTCAACCGAATTCAAGCCTACCTCCACTTCCGGGCCACACATCGTGTTCCGCATTCTTCCGAAGATTCAATCACAAACTCATCCATAATCCGCCTTACCCCCGGCAACCCCAGTCCAAGACTTTGTGCTGTGCTGTAGCTGTCGGTCAAAGCCTGATCAATATCCGCAATGCCGGGGCCGGAATCAACAGCCTCCACTTCAATCCCTTCTCCCTTACAATTGCTGATATGCCGGAGAATCAAGACTCCGCCACCGCCATAACGAACCGCATTGGTGGATAATTCAGAAACCGCGGTGGCTATAAGGCTCTGCTCTACCTCGGTAAAACCGATTCTCTCAGCCATATGGCGGGCCGCGCTGAGGGCAAGGACATTGTCCGATATATCGGTAAGTTCTACCTCTTCCTGTTCAAGAACAAGCCTGCTCATTTAAAATCCTCATCCTCTCCGCTTTCAGTCGATTCAAACAGTTCTTCAGAATCCATATCCTGTTCACCATCGCCATCGTCTTCCGGATCATCAGGAACATCCATGGCCCGAAACAAACTAAGCCCATCTTCCATTGTACAGGCGCAGGTCAGCCCATCCATATCCACATCAAGATCAATCAAAGCCGAAACTACACCCGGTTGGAAGCCCACAAAAACAACCTCAGCCCCGAGCAATCCAATCATCCGCGCGCAATCGGTAATTGCTGTATATCCACTGCTATCCAAAATCTCCCTGCTGGAGACATCCATAAGCACTCTTTTCACAGACCGTGAACAAACCTGTTCCAGAACATTACGCCTGAAACCTTCCAGAACAGACTCCTCAAGCTCCGCAGGCACGGGAGCAATGAGACAGCCGTCAACGATCTGTATCTCATGAAAATCACGCATAAAAACTACTTTGCTGTGCTGACATCAAAATGAAGCTGTTCAAAAGCATCAGCCAAAGCATCTTTAAGTGTTGAGCTTGTCTCAATATCACCGAGGTCAATACCAAGCTGAACAATAGTTTCGGCAACAGCCGGAGAAATACCGGATATAAGGCATTTACAGCCCATAAGTTTGGTGGCCTTGGTAATCTTGATCAGATGGTTGGCTACTGCGGTATCAACTGCGGCAACGCCTTGAATATCAAGAATGATAATTTTGGAAGCTGTTTCTTTGATCTTGGAAAGCATGGCCTGCATCATCTGCTGAGCGCGGAAGGAATCCACAACACCTACCAGCGGCAAAACGATAATCCCCTCCCAGAGGCTGATGGCTGGGGTAGAAATCTCAAGGATGGTCTTACTCTGCTCCTGCAACTTACGCTCATCCCGGACCTGACGGGTAATATCAACGATATATTCCAGACCGCCGATAATGTTACCTTCATCATCACGCAAAGGAGCAGCTGTATATTCAATAGGGATGGTGCGCTGGCCTATGCGCACCTCGTTACGCGCGGTGCAGGTCGTTTGTTTTGCAATTGCCTGCTTCACCCGGCATTCATCGGATTTGCAATGAGCCGAATTGAAAAGGTCATAACACTTCTGACCTTTGACCTCTTCCCAACCTTTCCCCAAAAGCTTCAGGCCGGTTTCATTTAGGTAAATCAACTCATAATCATTATTAACAGCCATAACCGGAGTCGGCACCTGCCCCAAAATAGAAACCGCAAAATCTGCTCCAGACATACTTATCCCCCCTTATGTTTATAACATTCACAAATGTATCTAAAACTATAACAAAATAACACAGCCACTTACTAATTGTAAGTACTAATTAATAAAAACCATCACTTATACCCAGCAACAGTCGCTATAACATAAATCAACTACCTACACATCTACAAAGAACTTGCATTTATCCCATCCATAAGGCACTCAAGCCGCGGTGTCGGTCATTTATAACTTCCGCAACTATCCAATCCGACACTTAATCCATACAACCATAAACATCTCACCTCGAGGCCAAGCACCATGGACAAGCATCCCAAGGACTGGCGATTTGCGCAGGCCAACAAAGAAGCCCTGCTCACTTTGGGGGCCTACGCCCTTTACTTTATCTGGTGGTACGTCTGTGCTTACGGCATGGGCAGCGGCGACCCAGAACAGTATAAATATGTATTCGGACTACCTGAGTGGTTTTTCTACAGCTGTATTGTGGGATACCCGTTGATCACAATCCTGCTCTGGGCATTGGTTCGGTTTAAATTTAAAGATATGCCCCTTGATGAAGAACTAGACGAAATCAATGAGGAGAAGCTGTCATGAGCAACACCATGATGACCGTCATCCCGGTAGTGATCTATCTGGCAATGTCATTCGGCGTGGCTCTCTGGGCACGAAAAAAAGCCGAATCCACCCAATCCTCCAAGGGATTCCTCGAAGATTATTTCATCGGTGGCCGCTCCATGGGCGGCATGGTTCTGGCTATGACCATCATCGCCAGCTACACCAGTGCCAGTAGTTTTGTGGGCGGTCCCGGTGTGGCTTATAAGCTGGGCCTCAGCTGGGTACTGCTGGCCATGATTCAGGTCCCGACAACTTTCCTGACCCTCGGAATCCTCGGCAAACGGTTCGCCATCATGGCCCGCCGCACCGATTCGGTAACAATCACCGACTTCCTGCGCGCCCGCTACAAAAGTGACGCAGTGGTCATCCTCTGCTCCGTGGCCCTGATCGTGTTTTTCATGGCTGCAATGCTGGCCCAGTTTATCGGCGGAGCAAGACTTTTTCAGACCGTGACCGGATATCCTTATATTGTAGGGCTCGTACTTTTCGGGGTTAGCGTGGTCCTTTATACCGCCATCGGTGGATTCCGGGCGGTGGTGCTTACTGACGCCATTCAGGGCATTGTCATGGTTGTGGCTGTAGTGGTTATCCTGCTGGCGGTCATCAATGCCGGCGGAGGCATGGAGAACTGCATCCAATCCCTCAAAGCCATTGATCCCGGCCTGATCACCCCCACCGGACCAAAAGACGCAGTACCGCAACCCTTTGTTCTTTCATTCTGGGTGCTGGTCGGTATCGGCATTCTCGGGCTGCCCCAGACCACCCAGCGTTGTATGGGCTATCGCGATTCAAAAGCCATGCATGATGCCATGATCATCGGAACCCTACTTATCGGTTTCATGATCCTCTGCGCCCACCTTGCCGGAAGCCTCGGACGTGCGATCCTTCCCGATCTCCCTGCCGGAGACCTTGCCATGCCTTCGCTCATCGTAGAGCTGCTTTCCCCGGTCTGGGCCGGAATATTCATTGCCGGACCGCTGGCAGCCATCATGTCCACTGTAGATTCCATGCTGCTGCTGGTTTCTGCCGCTATTATCAAAGATCTCTATATCCATTACCGTCTGGATGGTGATGCCTCACGCATGACTCTGGTCAGCATCAAAAAAATGAGTCTGATCTGCACTGTGGTTGTAGGATTGATGGTTTTTATCGCAGCCATCCAGCCCCCGGACCTGCTGGTCTGGATCAACCTTTTCGCTTTCGGCGGACTTGAAGCAGCCTTCCTTTGCCCCATTGTCATCGGGCTGTACTGGGATAAAGCCAACGCCACCGGAGCCATATCATCCATTATCATCGGTGTGGGAACCTTCATCGTGCTGACCATCATGAAGCCTGCCATGGGCGGAGTACATGCCATTGTACCGACCACTCTGGCTTCCCTGACCGCTTTTGTGCTCGGCTCATATGCCGGGCTAGCCAAAACAGGGAACGGGCAGACGACCGCATAAATAAACCGCAACTCACATATCCATCCTCCCGCAACAGGGTCGACATGTTTTCGTAACAAAAATCACGTAATTGCATACAGCTGAATACGTTTTAAGAAAACTGCCACCGAATATAAACCCGCCGCACAGGAGTAAAGAATATGGATATGCATCATCCCCTGAAAGTATACGAAGAGGAACTTGCCGACCTTCAAGGACTTGTCCTTGAGCTCGGAAATCTGGCCCTGGACCAGCTGAACAAGGCCATTAAAACTTTCGAGGAAAATGATCCCGAGAAAGCGGAAGCGATCATTAGAAGGGATGAACAGGTTAATGATCTGGAACGCGAAGTGGACAAAGCTTCGCTGATGATCATCACCAAGATGGAGCCTAAAGCCGAAGATCTGCGTTATGTGCTGACCGCAAGCAAGATCGCATCTGACCTTGAACGCATTGCCGACTACGCCAAAAGCATTGCCAAGAAAGGCAAACGCGGGTTTGCCGAAGAACACACACAACATCTGGGATATGTCCAGCACATGGGACAGGAACTGAATGCCATGCTCGCATCCATCCTTGAAGCATTCAAGGACCTGAGCGTGGAAAAGGCCCTCGATGTCTGGCACAGCGACAGCAACGTGGATGCCCTGTTCAAGGAAGGTGTATCCGGCATGAAAAATTGCGTGGAGACTGAAGACTTAGAGGGGAAGGGATTCATCTCCCTGCTCTTCACCATGCGCTGCCTTGAGCGTGTCGGCGACCACATCACCAACATTGCCGAGCATATCTATTTTATTAAATACGCTGAGTTTTTTGGCGGGAAGAAATAGAGCTTAAATACAGAAATATGAAAAGGGTGGAAACGCTGCTGTGCTTTCACCCTTTTTTTGATTTCAATGATGAAGCTGATTAATAATAAAGATCAACCACTTCCTTGATCATTTCCTCATCCTTATAATCTTCTGAATTCCTAACCGAATCCATGAAAACATGCGAAGCTTCAGTGTCCATATCCCCGATGGCCTTGAGAGCCATAAATTTCTGGGTGTTCTCGTGTTCGCGGTAATACTGAATCAGGAACGGTAATTGTTCCTCTGCCTGCAACATGCCCAAAGCACTTACCGCGCAAGACTGAACCATGGTGTCATCGTGTTTAGTAAGCTCCATTAAAGGAACAATAGCTTTCGGGTTGTTGGTGTAACCAAGCTCAAGCACCTTCATGTAAACATAATCATTGTCATATTCTGCCTGAATTTCACGGTTAAGACGTTCGACTTCCGCATCAGGAGCAACGTATTTCATCACATGTCTGTTGACCTTGGAGGCGACCTCTTTGACCATCAGGCTGATCGGAATATTGTAGCAGGGGTGCTCTACTTCCCGGAAAGCCCAGATGGGAACCTTTCCGTTTTTAAAATAGCTTGTAATACGATGCTTCTGATCTCCCTCATATAAATCAGCACTGAAAGTCATAAAGGTAAAATACGGCGAAAATCCACTGCTGCGTTGGTTTCGGATACGGTATTTGCGAATCTCAAGATTTAAAGGATGTGCTGCCGCACCGTCCTTTCCAATATGAACACCACGCATCTTCAACTCTTTTTCAAGGTGATTTTTCAAGAACACGACTTCATTATTAATATCAAGATAGGCAGTAATGGTGCCTACTGAGAACTGTCTGTCTTCTCCACTACGCACATCTTCAAGAGTAAAAACAACTTCCTCTTCAGCAGGAGCTGAATAATCCACGCTGGACGGAGCAGGGGGAGCCACATTAAAAGATTTCGAACAACCTCCGAGCATCACAAGCGACAGAGCGAGAAATAAAAATGAACTTCTTAACCTCATAATTTCAACTTCCTTTATTGCATATTGTTTGAATATAAAATCGGCGTAATCATTATTCCATGTGTGCTTTAAACTCAAGATAAATGTAACGCTATTCTAAACCAAAAAAGGAGTGAAACGCTAATGCATTTCACTCCTATTTGAACTTTAAATTGCTGGGAAGAGCTATTCTTCTTCACCCGTCCCTGCGCTGAACGACTCTTCTAGGTTCCGCAGATCATCTTTGGCTTTTGCTTCATTATATTTGGCTTGGGCTATACTTGCTTTGGCCGTTGCTTTTGCGGACTCACTCTGTAGTTTTTTAGTTTCACCGAATGTTCCGACAACTGATGCTGCTTCTCCAAGCCCTGAAATCGAAGAAGCTTCGGGGACAGCCTTATCAACACTCACGGTTTTAAGAGCACCGCTTTCGCCATAGTATGTTGCTGCCAATCCGGACTGAGAACCAGTTACGGTGCGGGGCAGAAATGCGACCAGCCCACGCTGGGCAATCATTAACTCTTCACTTTTTAAAATATTGTCATTGGCGGAGATAGAGACAAGTGCCATGCCCGGAATACGGTAAGCCAAACCGCATGGAGGCGATGAGCACAGATTTGCAGTGCTGGGGTTACAGGTTTTGTCCTTGCCTGCCAGAACACATAATGCCGAGGACAGATCCTTCAACTTATCCACGCTTCCATCCAAGGCCGGATCTACCTTCAAAGCTACATGCGTTACGCCCTCTGCACTGCTGGGTGCTGCCTGATATACTTTTTTATCAAACCTAAGCCGTTTATCACTAGAATACACAATTCCACTATCGTAATAATCAAACAGGTCAATATGTTCCATACCGTCACTGGCAAGAGACCCTGGACTGAACTTAACAGTAAATGTTTTAGAAGTTTTAGTCTCACTGCCAATAAAAGAGGATTTATACTCATTAATACGCGCTATATAATTTGCCTTGGCAATGCCATACATTTCTTTACTGATGACTGCCTGCTGGGCCTTAGAAAAAGTCAAAAATTTTCCATATTCCGTCAATTCAGCGTTGTACTTCTTGTACTCTGCAAGGGCTTGTCTGAAAATCAATGAATACCCGCTTAACCCTCCGGATTTTGCCACACTTCCCAGACCGAAAAAACTGCCTGCAATGGATGCTGTGGCTTTGAGTCCGGCAACAGCATAATCAAGACTTTTATCAGTAGTTGTCATTGCCGCATCTGAAATCATGCCGTACTCGGCAAGAGTCATCTTTAAACTATTTGCAGTGAAGGAATCATCATCAACCTCCACATAAAACTGATTTTCAGTATCCGGCTCCACTGAGGTAACAATCGATATATCTGATACTTTATAATCGACATTCGGCTTCTGCACGGCTTTTTTATAAGTCAAAAGAGCTTTTAAACCCATGCAATTATTTATAACATCTATATTTGATTCCACACCTTTAAATTTGCCTATATACTTGTCACATTCTTTTATTATTTCAGTTCGGTTAGCCCAGAAGGCTCCCGGTTTCCTATCAATCTTCTGTACAGTGACAGCAACATTCAACACCGTTTTAGGCAATGAATAAAAAAAACCCTGCGATTTATCTTCAGCCATTTTCTTTACTAAATCACCATCATTTACAAGAGTCTTAACAGGATAGACATTGACTGTAGTCGTGGTACACCCAGCTAAAAGCAACAGGAAACTAATTACAAATAGCGTTTTTTTAAACATGTTATCCTCCGGTTAAATATGTTCATAGGTTATGCGGTCTATGGCCACAGCTTCGACAACAACTCCCTGTGAAATCACAGAGTAAGGTAGCCACCAACAGCCTTTGTCTGCGAACTCATTTCCTCTTGAATCCAAGACCTTAAAAGCCTGCATGGATTCATCCATACCAACCACAGCAACAGCGTGTCCCCTGCTGAGACTCAAATTTTCAGGTTCCGGCCTGTACACGGCGTAGGTCTCATTCAACTGATCATATGCTTCACCAACCAGCACTCCTATTGCAATCGGGTGATTCTTGCGCAGGGCTTCTTTCCACTCCTCTACAGCCCGACTCGTTGAATATGAAAGCTCGTAGTACCCGTACCTGCTTCCATAATCTCCCCAGTTACTATATACTATCTGATATTTAAGGGCTTCCCGGTCTGCTTCTCCAGAAGGAATTCTACGGGCTGCTTCAATTGTGACCGGAGCAGGAGTGTCGTGAAATTCGCGAGGAGCCACACCGTCATTTATTGCAGAACTAATTGCATCTTGAAGGCTCAGCTTGGTCTTCACCGAGCCGTAGCCTCTGGCTTTGTAATAATTATATAAAGGGGAAAGCTCTACATAAGCTCCATCCTGAGCATCCAGTATTTCCATGCAGGTAACAACAGCCATACTTGCACAGCAAAAAGCCTGATCGCCTTGATCCCGCACATGCATGGGAAGACCGAGAGACTTGGTTTCAAGCCTGATTTTACGAGAACGACTAAAAGAAGTGCCGGGCATATTCCCTCCTTCGTCTAAAAAGTCCTTTACAACGCTCCTCAAAGTTTCATGATTACCAATATCACCAATAAGCCTATTCCGCAAAATATATTAATATAAATTAATCAATTATTTTCAAGCGCGCCGATATGCCCTTTTCTTTTTCTCTTTACACAACCAAAGCTTTTGAATAACCTCTTTTGCTGCTGGGGGTGCCTTTATGGCTGAGATGGCGTTTTCGCCTGTCCCTTTGAACCTGATGCGGGTAATCCCGCCGTAGGGAAGCATAAATAGATTCATATCCTCAAGATCTTATCTATTCTTGCGCTCGCCCTATCCTGTGGTGAGCTTTTTTTTTACGGAGTGAAAATGATCGTAAAGCTTAACGGCAAGGATGCCGAACTCGCCGGGACACCAACTGTTCTGGACCTTCTTGAATCCAAGAATCTCCCACCCGAAACCGTAGTTGTTGAAATCAATATGGAAATCATACCGGCGGATAACTACGGCTCCACACAAATAAATGACGGGGACCACCTCGAAATACTGCGCTTTGTAGGCGGAGGTTGATTAAGATGAATAATGATATTTTCAAACTTGGCGGCCTTGAATTCAACAGCCGTCTGCTGACCGGAACCGGCAAATACGCCGATGATTCCGTAATCCCGGATGTCTGCGAAGCTTCCGGTTCCCAGATCATCACCGTGGCTCTGCGCCGCGTGGATCTGGAATCCGATACCGGAAACGTCATGGACTTCATTCCCAAACACATGCAGCTGCTGCCTAACACTTCCGGGGCGCGCACAGCTGAAGAAGCGGTGCGCATCGCCCGCCTTGCCAAGGCCATGGGTTGCGGCGACTGGATCAAGATCGAAGTCATTTCCGACAACAAATATCTGCTGCCGGACGGCTATGAAACCGCCAAGGCAACTGAAATACTTGCCAAAGAAGGATTCGTGGTCCTGCCTTACGTAAACGCAGACCTGTACATTGCCCGTTCTCTGGTTGACGCCGGAGCCGCAGCGGTTATGCCCCTTGGCGCACCCATCGGAACCAACCGGGGACTCAAAACCCGTGAGATGGTCCGTATTCTGATCGATGAAATTGACCTGCCGATCATTGTGGATGCCGGAATCGGCCGACCTTCCGAAGCATGTGAAGCCATGGAAATGGGTGCTGACGCCTGTCTGGTCAACACCGCCATCGCCACCGCAAGTAATCCCAAAATGATGGCAAAAGCCTTCGGCCGGGCAGTAAAAGCCGGACGCGAAGCTTACCTCTCCGGCCCCGGAGCAAAACACAGCCATGCCAAGGCATCCTCACCCCTTACCGGATTCCTGCACGAAGGATAAATAAAATGAGCTTCTATCCCATCTGCGCCGAATACAACGACGCCCCCCTTGCCGAGCAATTCGGCTCCGTAACCGAACACGATGTCAGGCGCGCACTTAACAAGACAACTTTAAGCCCCGAAGACTTCCTTGCCCTGTTAAGCCCCGCAGCAATTCCCTTTCTCGAAGAAATGGCCGCCAAAGCCAGCCAGCTCACTTTGCAGCACTTCGGGAGAACCATTCAACTGTTCACCCCGCTGTACATGGCCAACTTCTGCACCAACAAATGCGTGTACTGCGGCTTCAACACAAAAAACAACATCCCCCGTTCCCAACTGGGACCGGAAGAGCTCGAAAAAGAAGCCAAGGCCATTGCCGCCACCGGACTCAAGCATCTGCTCATCCTTACCGGGGACGCACGGGCCAAGTCATCCCCGGAATATATTGAATCCGCAGTGGAAATCCTGCGCAAACATTTTCCATCCGTATCCATTGAAATCTACGCCATGACCGAGGAAGAATACGGACGGCAGGTAGAGGCCGGAGTGGACGGCATGACCATGTTTCAGGAAACCTACAACGAAGAGCTGTACCCGGACCTGCACCCAGCAGGCCCCAAGGCAGACTACCGCTTCCGCCTCGATGCCCCGGAACGGGCCTGTCAAGCCGGAATGCGTGTGGTCAATATCGGTGCCCTGCTCGGCCTTGATGAATGGCAGCACGATGCCCTGAAAACAGGCATCCACGCCGCCTACCTGCAAGATAAATATCCCGAAGTGGACATTGCCGTATCCCTGCCGCGTATCCGCACCCATGTGGGCGATGCCTTCACACCCAAATCGCTGGTCAGCGACACAGCCCTTGTGCAGAACATGCTGGCCCTGCGTATTTTCCTGCCCCGCTGCGGAATCACCATTTCCACCCGCGAGGCCCCGGATTTCCGCGAAAATATCCTCCCTCTGGGCGTAACCCGCATGTCCGCAGGAGTTTCCACCGAAGTGGGCGGACATACCGGCGAAGATGAAGATAAAGTCAGCCAGTTTGACATCAGCGACGAACGCAGTGTGGATGAAATGTGTGAAGTTCTCAGAAAACACGGATACCAGCCTGTTTTCAAAGACTGGCACCCCTTGCAGGAAGCATCGTGAACCGCACCGAGCAAGGCATAGCAAAATATCTCGGCAAGGACTGTTTGCACAATCTGCAAGCAGTCCGCATCGGCATTGCCGGAGCTGGGGGGCTGGGGTCCAACTGCGCCATGCATCTGGTGCGCAGCGGATTCAAAAAATTTATCATTGCTGACTTTGACCGGATTGAGGAATCCAATCTCAACCGCCAGTTTTACTTTGCAGACCAAGTCGGTAAAAGCAAAGTCGAAGCCCTCAGCGATAATTTACGGGCCATCAACCCGGACCTCGACATCACTGCCCACGTTACTTCAATCCACCGTGAAAACGTGCATGAACTGTTTGGGGATTGTGATGTGATCATCGAAGCCTTTGATGATGCCGCAGCCAAAAAAACACTGGTGGAGACCTTCCTGTCCACAGGAAAACTGCTGGTCACAGCCTCCGGTATGGGCGGCACTGGCAACACTGATGAAATCAAAACCCGCAAGGTCCGCGACAATTTCTACATTATCGGGGACATGAAAACCGAGTGCAACGCCGAGACCCCGCCCTTTTCACCACGGGTGGCAATCTGCGCAGCCAAGCAGGCCGATATTGTACTCGAGCATTACCTGAATAAATTTCAAGAAGCCCAATAACGAGAGAACAAACTATGAGCACCAGAAAAATCACCCGCCAAAACATCCTTGATACTGATATATACTGCCTGACCGCCCTGAAATTCTCCAAGGGCCGCTCCAATATCGAAGTGGTCCGCGAGATGCTTGATAGCGGAATCAAGCTGATCCAGTACCGCGAAAAGGAAATCAAATCCGGGCAGAAGTACGAAGAATGTATGGAAATCCGCAAAATGACTCGCGAAGCCGGGGCCGCCTTCATCATCAATGACGACATCGACCTCGCCATGATGGTTGAAGCGGACGGCATCCATATCGGGCAGGAAGATTTCCCGGTCCATGCAGTACGCAAGCTCATCGGAAAAGACATGGCTATCGGCCTCTCTACCCACGCTCCCGAAGAAGCACTTGCAGCAGTAGAAGCTGGCGTAGATTATATCGGAGTAGGTCCTATCTTTAAAACCTACACCAAAGACGATGTTGTTGACCCCGTAGGTTTCGAATACCTCGACTGGGTAGTCAAAAACATAGACATCCCCTTTGTAGCCATCGGCGGAATCAAGGAACATAACATTGCCGAGGTCATGAACCGGGGCGCAAAATGCGTGGCCCTTGTCACTGAGATTGTCGGCGCAGATGATATCGGTGGGATGGTCGATGAGTTGCGTACGGCAATGGACAAATAAATTTCGAATCGGAACCACTCACCAGAAAGCCCCCTGAACCAGAAGCTCCGGTTCTGGGGCGGTGGAAGGAAGATACATGTTCAAACAAAAAGAATGGATATTCACAGGTAAATCAGGAAAGGAATACACTTTCGGAATCTTCGCAAAAACCCGCCCCATTCCTGAAGAAGCAGGAATCTACATCCTCTCCTACACCCACCCACGCGGACACCGGGCCGGATTCAAGGTCAATATGCTTTATGTTGGGGGAACGGAAAACTTCCGCCAAGAACTGAATAATCCACCAGAAGCGGACTGTTTGTGGGATGGAAACTGGAATTGCATTTATCTGCTGGAAATAGATGACATGGACGAAAGACTTAAAATTCTGGAAGATTTAATCTCTGGCTATGAATTCCCCTGCCAATAAAACACCGCCGCAACCTCACTGGCTGCGGCGGGCTTAATTAATTATCGCAAGTTACAATCAAAGTCCTACTTGTCAGCATACGGAAGGAAAACATATCTTCCACGTATTTCATATTGTCTTCCGACAAATGTTTCTTCTTTTGCTTAAAGAAAAAAAGCACCTTTCCCAAAAGAAGAACAGGCAAGAATGTCAACCACTTACCAAAACTTGACTTCTGAACTTTATCAGAATGGAAATCAATATTTCTGTAATCCTTCTCAGTTAGGGCATGGACAAGAAAAAAATAATGAATTGGAGAAATATGACTTCCGGTTGAATAATGTTCCTCATTCTTCATGGGAATAGGAGCAAACATCTGCTGGAAACCATTCATCAGGTAAGAAATTCTTGAGTTCATATTAAGAATGTTTGGAGTAGTTAGAATCAGTAGACCTCCCGGCTTGAGTACCCTTTTGGCTTCGTCAATGAGATTATCATAGGAATCCAGATGCTCAATAACTTCAACGCAAGTAACCAGATCAAAAGTTTTTTCCTCGTAAGGAAGCTGTTCTTTACAAACATTAACTCTTTTAATGGTAATATCTGTCGGCTCAAATCGTTCTGAATGAAAGTCACAAGCTTCAGTATCCAGATTGCAGGCATCTTTAATCTGCTTAGTAAAACCGCCTACTCCGGCTCCTATATCCAAATGCCTGACTCCCGTCTGCCCGAAAAACCTGTCTTTTATAATCTTAGTCAGCGCACGTCTGATTTGCTTTGTTGCCATTTTTTCGACTACTCCTAATATTAATTTTTCATTTGAAGGGATCCTTTTATATAAAGATAAAAAACAATACAACCCTCAATACTATTTTCACACAACTCACCACAAAACACCGCCGTAACTTCACTGGCTGCGGCGGTTTTTCATTTCCAATCTATCAAAAATCCTACAACACATTCCAAGGAGTCTCAGCCAAAGGCTGATACTTCTCCTCCTGAGCCTTGATATCCAGATGCACAAGCCCAAGCGGGGCAACACGCGGGTCGGGCTGGTCGGTGAGTTCGCGGGTATCGATGGTTACGAAATAATGTTTACAGGATTCGCAGACATCCACACGCTCGTTCTGGCGTTCCTCAGACTGTAGATAGCGGAGCTTTTCGATATCCTCATTTTCGCACCACGGGCAGGTGTTACGCTTGAAACGCCATTCGTGTCCGCAGCCGGAACAATGCAGCCAACGCTGACCGCCATGGGATTTAAGATAGGCATTGTCATCACCGGATTTTTTAAGCAGTGCCAGATCAGGAAATGTAGCGCAGACCGGGCAGTAGCCCTTATGCCAAGCCATATTCTCAATGACCTTTGCCGCTTCCGGCTCCATGCGGACCATGAACGGCTTTAGTGAAAGAGTACCGATAAATGCCAGAATCTGGTCATCAACTTTCCATTCTACCACCAGATTATTCAAAAGTTTGCCATCCTCATCCCAGAGAGCTTTAGCAAGATCATTGAAATTCTCAACTTCTCCCACTGCAACAACTATCTCATCCACCTGCTTTGAAATTGCAGGAACACCTTCGACAACAGCACTTGCCACCAACATGAAAACTTCACGGAACTTATCGCCGAGTTCGGGCAATTCCATATCCGCCATTAGAGCCACACCCTGCTCAAAGCGCGGGGCATATGCTCCCGGCACAGTATAGCCGCCCCAGTCCGCCAGCAACTCTTCCGCCTTCTCCTGTGCAACAACCAGCGGCCCGAAAGCATCAAAAATATTCTCAAGAGCAGGCATCTTTTTGCGCAATGCCAGCAATCCCGCCTGAACATCATGTTTCTTTTTATTACTCACTACTTATGCTCCTGAACTATTTGATGCGCTACGCGCTTTTTATATAAACTATTTCGCCTCCGGCGGCTCTCCGAGGGCCAAAGAAACTTTTTGGAAAAAGTTTCTCTGGACTCTTCAAAAACTTTTAATAAGTTTCGCGTCCGGTAACGATAAACTGTTGAAATTTGTTTAATTTACTTCCCGCAAATCCCTGCATGGGTGAAATTCTTTTGATTCTACCCCATTTCAGCAACCCCAGCGGCGAAGCCCCGATAAAAGTTTTGGAAGGGGGGGGGCTGGGGAGGGGGAAACTTTTTACAAAAAGTTTCCCCTTCCCCAGCCGCCGGAGGCACTTATTTATCCAAACATACGTTTAGCTGGTTTAGCGAGATTAGCGAGGAACTCTTTGCGGGTTACGCCGTTGCCTACGCCGGAAGCGTCTGCGGTAACGTACTCGTAATAAAGTTCAGGCTTATCCTGCACCAGATAGATGACGTTGACTTCGTCAGCATCGATAATCTGGGCATTGGGGTAGTCTTTCTTGACCCTCTCGAGGGCTTTTTCAGCAAGAGCGACCATTTCTTCGCGTTCACCGAAGTTCATAGTACCGGTGGGACAGGTCTTGACGCAGACGGGCACGAGTCCGGCCTGCTGACGGTCAATACACATGTCGCACTTGGTCAACATACCGGAACCGGTGTTGCGGCGCGGGATGTTGTAGGGGCACCCTTCAGTTATTTCCTGACACTCATCAGCACCGAGACGCTTGGTCTGATCGGTGAAGATTACCGCTCCGGTATCTTCATCCTTGATGACCGCGCCTGTTACGTAAGCATCAGCAATGTCCTTACAGGGAGGTACGTCGCAATGGCGGCACTGATCGGGGAAGAAATACCACTCGACCTTGCCGTTGATGCGATGCTCGCTGAAACGGACCAGTTTATAGTTAAAGGGGTTCAGATCAGGTGGATTCTGATGCGAACCGCGCTGTTTTGTTTCTACCGCGGGCAGATCGTGCCATTCCTTACAGGCAACCTGGCAACCGCGACAAGCCGTACATCTGGAAGTATCAACAAAGAATGCTTTAGGCATTTTTTACTCCTTTGCAGACGGATTTTTCAATCCGGCCTGGTTGCGGGTTACTCTTCAATCTCGGTGAGCTTTTTCGCTTTGCGAACGTTCACCAGACAGGCCTTGTACTCGGGAATGGTGGTGTTAGGATCACCTACAGCCGGGGTAAGGCGGTTGGTAGCATCCCCTGCACCTTTGGAGGTCCAGCCGAAACAGAAAGGCATACCGACTTCGTGAACGGTGTCGCCTTTGATTTTGAACGGAGTCATACGCACAGTAACCATAGCGATGGCTTCAACCTTTCCGCGGATACTTTCAACAATAACGGGATCGCCGTTCTCAATTCCCTTTTCCTTGGCCAGTTCAGGGCTCATTTCCACGTACTGCTGCGGTTCTGCCTCAAGCAGGACCGGAGTGTTACGGGTATCACCGCCACCGCACCAGTGCTCAGTCAAGCTGTAGGTGGTGAGGACAATGGGGAACCGCTCATCAGCAGGCTTGGCAAGCTTGTCCATGTCACTGTACACGCGCTTGTAGACCGGGCTGTTAAGCTGACGGGAGAAAGGATGGCTCTTGATGGGAGTTTCCACCGGTTCATAATGATCGGGGAAAGGACCATCCTGCAAGCCGGGACCGTAAAGCTGTCCGTGACCTTCCTTACGCATGATGAAGGGATAACGTCCCTTGCCTGTTGCGTTCGGCGGCCATCCGCCATCAGGAATATCGCCTTCCCACTTGGAACCGTTCCATTCGATAACGGCCTTCTGCGGTGCCCAAGGCTTACCGTTGGCATCAACAGAGGCACGGTTATAGAGGATACGGCGGTTTACAGGCCAGCACCATGCATAGTTGGGATAGAGGTTGATCTTAGCCTGCATGGGAGTCTGTTCCAGACTGCGGCGTTTAGCTTTGTTGCCGCCTTCTTCAGTGTAACTGCCAGCATAGAGCCAGTTAAATGAAGAGGTGGAACCATCATCAGCCAGAGCTACAAAGGAAGGTACCTGCTGGCCCTTTTTGTACTTCTTGCCCTTGAATTCAACATCCTTGGTAAAACGGCCGTTAATGCGCTGGGCCATATCTTCGGCATCGTAATATGCGGGCCAGTCAAGGGAAAGCAGAGGTTCGGGATATGCTCCGTTCTCTTTATTGTAGAGACGGCGTACGTGGTTGATAATATCCACATACATTTCACCCATACTCTTAGCTTCACCCATGGGGCGGCAGGCTTCATAATGCCAAAGCAGCCAACGGCCACTATTGGAGATGGAACCAGCTTTTTCCGCACGCTGGGCGGAGGGAAGCAGGAATACTTCTGTTTTATTCTGAGCAGGATCAATACCGGGACGGTGCCAGTTCTCGGAAGTCTCGGTGTGGTGAATCTCACCAACAACCAGCCAATCGAGATTATCAAGAGCCTTACGGGTCTTGTTGGAGTTAGGCACACTCATGGCCGGGTTGGTACCGAATGTGAAACCACCCTTGATCTCGCCTTTATACATGCGATCGAAGATGTAGATGTAGGAATAATCCACACCATCGTCAGCCTTGGGCAGCATCTGGTAACCGAAGCCGTTATCAGCTGAGGCATTTTCACCGCGCCATGCCTTAAGCAGGGAGGCCATATATTTAGGTTTATGCTGCCACCAGTTGGCACTTTCAGAATCGTGGGAGACCGGGGTGGTCTTCTTCACGTAGTCCTCATAAGACCCCATGCTGGCTTTGGGCATAGGCAGGTATCCGGGCAGGATATGCCAGAGGATACAATGGTCAGTGGAGCCCTGTACGTTAGGCTCACCGCGCAGGGCGTTGATACCGCCGCCTGCTACACCGATGTTACCGAGCAGGAGCTGCAAGATGGCGCTGGAACGGATGTTCTGTACGCCAACGGTATGCTGGGTCCAGCCCAATGCGTACATGATGGTACCGGATTTATCTTTCTTACCGGTAGAAGAGAATTCCTTGTAGACCCGCTTCAGGTTGTCTTTGGAAACACCTGTGGTCTTGGAAACGTTGGAGAGAGAATAGCGGGAGTAATGCTTCTTGAGCATCTGGAATACGCAACGGGGATGCTTCAGAGATTCATCACGCTTAGGTACGCCGTCTTTATCCAGCTCAAAAGCCCATTTGGATTTGTCATATTTGCGGGCTTTCTTGTCGTAACCGGAGAAAAGTCCTTTGGAGAACTTGTAATCTTTACCGACGATAAAAGCTGCGTTGGTATAATTTGCAACGTATTCCTTAAAGAACATGTTGTTCTCAAGAACATAGTTGATCATACCGCCCATGAAGGGGATATCGGTTCCCGATCTCAGGGGGACGTGAAAATCACATCTCGCGGAAGTACGGGAGAATTTGGGGTCAACATGCATAACCGAGGCGCCTTTGTCCTTGGCCCGCAATACCCATTTAAAGGAGATAGGATGGTGCTCCGCGGCGTTACTACCTATGATTAAGATAGAATCCGCATTTTCAATATCGCACCAGTGGTTTGTCATCGCACCGCGCCCGAACGACTCTGCCAGAGCCGCAACTGTTGCGCTGTGTCAGATACGTGCCTGGTGATCAAAATGCACCAGGCCGAGACCGCGTACACCCTGATGGACGACTGCACACTCCTCGTTATCCATCTGCGATGTACCAAGATGGAAAATTGATTCTACACGGTTAACTTCCTGGCCCTTATCATTGAACCGTTTGAAGTCTTCATCACGTGTTTCTTTTACGCGCTGGGCAATGCGATCAAGTGTCCATTCCCAACTCTTTTCTTCCCATTTATCGCTGTAAGGAGCGCGATACAGGGGCTTTTCAATGCGGTGATGGCTGTTATGCATGGAGAGCATAGCCGCACCCTTGGCACAGAGAGCACCTTCACTGACCGGGTAATCCGGATCACCTTCACAGCTGACAATCTTTCCGTCCTTAACATGGGCGATGAAATGACAACTGACCGAACAGAACGGACAGATGGAAATCACTTCTTTCGCGCCCTCAATCTTCAGCCCGGCAGCATAAGCCTGCGTCGGGGAAAGATCGAGTCCCAGCTGGCTCATACCGATACTTGCGACACCTACGCCTGCAAGTTTCATGAACCCTCGCCGTGAAATATTCATGGAACCTCCTCAGTTTAAATCAGGCTCACAAAACCGAGTAAACGCCTGACAATTACTTTGATGATTCCATAGAATATGAAGGGTGAAATAAAGTCAATGAATTGAATATGTTAGATTTAGCACATATGTATAGGGGGAGATTGTGAAAATTTGAAAGTTCTCCTATTTGTTTTGATTTGGTCACTGAGGGCTGGGTAACGGCTGGAAGTGGGAAAAGACATAACAGGATCTATCCTATACAAAAGTAAGCATTTTACGATATTTTTTCCTCTTGACGATTAAAATCCACATTGATATCTATTAACAAATATACCAACTCAAATTAGACAACAAAGAGAAATACAATGATTGCAAAAGCATTAACGGCAGAATTAAACGGTCAATACGGTAAAATTGATGATTCAGGCCTTAAAGGAGGCTGCGCACGAATATATATCGCAAAACCTGTTCGAAAAGGACTGGATGATTTGCCTGAAAAAGTTGCAATCAAAGTCTTGCGTATCAGCAACGCAGATAAAGAGGACATGAGACAAGACTTATTAAAGGAAGGAGAAATTCTTAAACAGCTTGATCACCCCTCATTCCCGAAAGTGCATGCAAGAGGTGAAATCACTGTGGATGACAAAATTCTTCCTTATTATGTTACTGATTATTTTGACCCAAGCAAGGGCAGCAAAAAGACCCTTGATTACATTAAGGCAATTTCAACTACCAGTGAAAAACACACGTTAATCTTCGAAATAATGAAGCAATTCTTGAGTGCCTTAAAACACTTACACAATAAAAAAACATACCATCTTGACATAAAACTTCCAAACACAATGCTTTCTGTAGGACAAGAAAATACTCCACGCCTGATTTTGCTAGATTTTGGGACTGCTATCCAAGTCGATAAAACAGCTTTTCCTGTCACCATACGATCTACAAAAAGCAATTGGCCAACGGGATTCTCATTTAGATTAGACTCAAGTATAACCGATGCAGCTGAAACCACCCTAACCCGTGAGAAGCTCACTCCACAAATTGATTTGCACATGATGAGCAAAGCTATTACGGAATTATTGTCAGAATTCTCTGGAACACTAAATGAGGAAGTTTCCCGTAAGGCTAGCTACCTAAAAGGCCTACTGAAACGCTTATCTCAAAATTCTTCGACTTCGGGTGTATCGATTGATGCTGCGACTGCCCTAGAAATGTACGAGAGGTGGGACAACAAACGGGAACTCACATCCTCTCTGGCTGGCGGCTACGTCAGAATTCCTGGGGACAGCATCAGACATTTTTCCGGAAAGGTAAAAACACTCGTAAACACCCGTGCTATACAACGTCTTCGCAGAATTAAGCAGTTAGCGATGGTTAGCCGCATCTTTCCAGGTGCTGAACATAGTAGATTTGAACATGCTCTAGGCACTTTTGAAAACGTTGTAGCCTATGTTGAAGCATTATGTGAAAATGGAAATTCTTCTATTTTTTTACAAGATGTATCTGTAGAACTCCTCAATTACACATTGCTCTATGCTCTTTTGCATGATGTTCACCACTATCCTTTTTACCATGCTTTCGAGGAAATACTTCCGGCAACCTGCTCTGATGAGTTTTTGCCTAACTTCATTAAAGGCGACAAACCTCTCACAAAGCTCATTCCATCCACACAGGTAGAACGCGAAGAACTACTGACTATTCTTAAAAAGGATTGGGGAGTTGACGATGCTTCCCGCTTGGCAGCCGTCTTTACTTTTTTGTCTGATAGAGACGCCACGGTGCGAGACTGCTTGCCTGAAAGCACGGGGACTCATGGCATGATTCATGTTTTAAGAGACATAGTAAATGGACCAATTGATGCAGACAAACTGGACTACCTACAAAGAGATGGACATCATTGTGGAGTTCCCTATGCAAATTGTTTTGATAGGCATCGATTCTTATCAAGTCTTTCTGTTGATCTTTCAGCAGGCCAGACTCCTAAATTAAGCATGACAGCCAAAGGCAGTGCTTGCGCCGAAGCACTAGCTGCAGCCCGCTATTGGATGTTTAATCAAGTATATTGGAGCCATACAGTTCGAAGCTTAACGGCGATGCTACGTGCAAGCATTACACTACACGCTGAAACAACAGGTCGAAAAGCAGAAGAAATACTACTTAAAGATGTAAACGCTTACACAGGCACAGACGAAACTGTTTTTGAAGCAATAGGGAATCTTTTCACATCACCCTTAACCGACTGCCTGCAAAGACAAAAACCATATAAACGGCTTGTCGTTCTGACAAAACAATCTGAACAGGATCTTCCTGCTTACGAAGCCATCATTAGAGCTCGCGGTAATGGCAGGGTCCCCAGAAAAGGATGGAAAAAGGCTCAACAAAGAGTCTTAGCTGGTCTTAGCACATTGTTTGACGTTGATATTGAGCCAGGCCAGATACTCATTGATATTCCAGACTGTGGGAAATATGGAATCAAAAATTTGGACATTGAATGTGAGTCTTTCCCCCAAGAAACCATGTCAATCGGAGTCCTATGGAAGGCTGCCAGCGAGTCCTTTATGGATTCAGCACGGAAAATTCGAGTTTTTGTGCATCCCCAATTAATTGAGTCTATTAAGGACAAGGTCTCTGCCGCCAAGGAGGCACGAGCCATCATCGAAACAGAGTTGCAATAACAGTCAATTATAGGAGTATAAAATAGTGAGAAAAAGACCATCTAAAATTGACTATTATCTCGGCATTGCAAAGGAAGTAGCAAAGCGTGGCACATGCCTCAGACGCAATTTTGGAGCTGTGATAGTAAATAATGACCAGATTATTAGCACAGGTTACGTCGGTGCTCCACGAGGCACAAAAAATTGTATCGACATTGGAGTTTGTCTCAGAGAACAACAAAATGTTCCAAAAGGGCAAAGATATGAATTATGTCGATCCGTACATGCTGAGATGAACGCAATTATCCATGCGGCACGCAGGGAAATGGCTGGGGGGAATCTTTACCTTGTAGGGTTAGATTCCAGCACAGGTGAATACGTTGAACAAGCTGAACCATGCAAGTTATGCAAACGTGCTATTATCAACGCAGGTCTATGCTATGTTTACGCTAAAATCCCTGATGGATACCACACTATGATCGTTGAGAATTGGATTCTGAACGAAGGTGACGTTTTTGAGGACCTGAATAAAGAATATTAGCAAGAAGGGTGTGCCATGCTTCGACAACTCGAATTGACTGTAGACGAACAAGAATATATTTTGGGACTACTACAGTACAAATTAAAAATCCTGCGCCGCGAATACGGCCAAATGAAAAAAACAGCTGAACGAGATCTCCTGAAAAAACAAAAAGGAGACTATCCTTCCAGCTTAATATCTCAAGAAGAAGTCATAAAAACAGTGGAAACAATAGTCACAAAACTCTCTTAAATGACTTCAGCCATATTGAGTCCTTCTAATCACCTTCAGAAAATGACTGAACATCCATATGGTGGAAATACAGCATTCAACAACCTATCTTATCGGTCTCATGTAGCATATTTGTAGTCTATAGCAGCAGGAAGGAACTTCGAATACTGAGTTTTCGCTTGGTACTAATAGAAAACCGAAGGAATGAAATGCTATACAAAAAATATAAAGGGTTAACTCCCCCGAGTTAACCCTTTAATCTTCCCACCATACATTCCCCCAACACTCCCCCCCCATAGACACAATCCCCCCACAAGAGCAGACGAGCAACCAAAATCATGCTACCCTGCTTACCATAAATAATAGGGGGATTATCCATGAACCAGACAGTTATCCAGCACTTGCTTGAACGATTAAAAGAAATCGGAATCACAGATATCTTCGGGGTTCCGGGCGATTATTCCTTCCCGGTTAATGATGCCTTCTGCACTGATTCAGACTTCAACTGGATCGGCTGCTGCAACGAACTCAACGCCGCCTATGCCGCAGACGGCTACGCCCGTATCAAAGGCAAATCCGCTGTCTGCACTACTTACGGCGTGGGCGAACTTAGCGCCATTAACGGTATTGCCGGATGCTATGCGGAGAACCTGCCTGTCTTCCATATCGTTGGCATTCCTAAATGCTCGGTGCAGCGCAACGGCAACCTCATTCACCATTCACTTGGTAACGGCGAATTCGACCTTTTTTATAAAATGACCCAACCAGTGGTCTGCGCCAGTACTATCCTTACAGCCGAAAATACCGTGGCAGAAGTGGAACGCTGCATCAATGCCGCGCTGACTAAAAAACAGCCCGTATACATTGCTGTGCCTGCGGATGAAGCACTAAAAGAACTGGGCTGCACCAAACCGCATCCCCTGCCCAAGCCTGTCAGCGATCAGGATACCCTTAATACAGTCATTCCGCTCATCATCGAAAGGCTGGAAAATTCAAAGAACGCCATCGCCATGGTCGGCGCACTGATTGGACGCTATGAACTGCATGAACCGATGCTGGAATTCATCGATAAATCCGGCATGCCGTTTACTTCAATGTTCATGGCCAAGGGGACGCTTTCCGAAACACATCCTAATTTTATCGGGGTCTACAACGGACGCATTCTCGATGAAAAAGTGCAGCAGACCGTTGAATCAGCAGATCTGGTGGTCAGCTTCGGCACTATCCGCTCCGACATCAACACCGGGGCTTTTACCGTAAATCTTGATCCCGCACACGAAATCAAAATTCATCCTGACCGCGTCTGCATCGGGCATGCGGTCTATCATAATGTGCTTATTGAAGACGTCCTGCGCGAACTTTGCGGGCGCATCGGAAATCTTTCCCTGCCTATCCCCATGACTCCGCAGGGACTCGGCGTACCTGTGGGGGAAGCGGATGATGAAATTACTGCAGACTCACTCTATCCGCGCATTGAACGCTTTTTCGCACCGAATGACATCATCATGGGTGAAACCGGGACAGCATCAATGGGGCTGGTCAATTCCCGGCTTCCAGAAGATGCGGTTTTCTTTAACCAGACGCTGTGGGGTTCCATCGGATGGGCTACTCCGGCTGCTTTCGGAGCGGCAATGGCTGCCCCCAAACGGCGCACTCTGCTGCTTACCGGAGAAGGCGCGCACCAGATGACCGTACAGGAAATCTGCCAATTTGCGCGTTTCAAACTCAAGCCCATAATTATTTGCGTGAATAATGACGGCTACCTCATCGAGCGGCTGCTCTGTGAAGATCCCTACATATATTATAATGATCTGGCCCAATGGAATTACAGCAAATTACCCGAAGCTCTGGGCATGGACGGCTGGTTCAGCGCAAAAGTAACGAACAACCGCGAACTGGACGAGGCCTTACAAAAAGCCGCAACAGCGGACAGCGGATGCTATATCGAAGTGGTGACCGGAATGATGGAAACGCCGGAAATGGGGCGGGTTCTAAACGAGATTGTGGTAAAGGGACCGGGCTGGAAGGCTTGATACTCCGCCTTGTAACCCACGCATAAAAACAGGCCGTACATGTTAATTCATGTACGGCCCTTATTTGATTAGTAAAGCTCTCAACTCTCCCCGAAGCTCTTAGACTTCCAAGGAAAAATTTCCTCCGCTCTAGCACGGGCATCCTGCTCAACCTTGTTGAACCATTCGAAATACTTGTCCCGCACGACCCGTCCCGCTTCGGTTAAGCGGTAACCACTGCGCCTGCTGCCTACCCGCTCCATGAGCTGGAACCCTAGGACCTGCTCGGTCTGTTTAATCTTGCCCCATGCGGCGCGGTAGGACATGCCCAGTTCCTCGGATGCTTTTTTCAGCGATCCACAGGTTTCAATGCGATCCAGCAGAAGCAGCCTGCCGTAGCCGAAGAAGACCCCCTCGCCTCCTTCCAGCCAAAGATGCAGCCGGATTGTGGGATTATGGGAATCCATTTCAGCCAATGCCGCAGTTGACCCCATTTCGGGCGGGTCGAGATTCTTATGCATACTCGCCTCCTATTTTCCAAAAGGACATTTGGGGAATGTGCAAACCTTGCATTCCATGCAGTAGCCGCCGTCAGCAAGCGATGCGAGATCATTGCGGGTCACATCCTGCCCGGCGATTACTTTGGGTAAAACAAGATCCAGACTTGTGGTTTTGAAAAAGAGCGCGCAGGCCGGAACGCCGATTACTCTTGCATTTCCGGCCTTAGCCAGCAGTAGCATGGTACCGGGGAGTACCGGAGCACCATACAGGAGGTCGGATACTCCGGCATCCACCAGGCCGTGGCGGGTCACGTCATCAGGGTCAACAGACATTCCTGCGGTTGTGATAAGCAGGTCACAACCTTCTTTCATGAGGGAAAGTGCTGCGTCGCGAATATCTTCGCGGTCGTCAGGCTTAATGACAGAGCGGACAACTTCGCAGCCTAATGCCTGCACCTTTGCAGTGATGACAGACTCAAATTTATCATCAATGAGACCGTTAAAAACTTCATCCCCGGTGATGAGGATACCGACCTTCTTGCGTTGCAGCGGAAGCACTTTGAATAACGGATCTCCGTCCAGTGCGGAAACAGCGCGGGAGAAATTCTCACGGGAAAGGTAGAGCGGGATGGCCCGTGTCCCGGCAATGCGTGCGCCCTCTTTGATCAGAGTACCGTTCTTACGGGCCGCAACCATCACGTCGGGCACAAGGTTGAAACGGTTCATCATTTCAAGATCGCTGACCAGCAGTCCGTCATGTTCGGCGAGCAGGGTTACTTTACCTTCTTTCGGCTCACCGTCGGTACAGATACCATCTCCGGACATGATCCGTCCGAAGGTCCGGGCGGCCTCATTTTCATGCACCCACTCCCCTTCGGGAATATCGCCTTCATCAACGTAAATATGGTTCTTGCCGATCATCTGGAGTCGGCAGATATCGTGAGCGGTAAAATCATGATTCTTGCGGAATTCAGGTCCCTTGCTTTCGCCGGGAACAATGCGGGTCATATCGTGAACTGCGGTCTTGCCTTCGGCTTCATCTACCGGAACAACTTTGAGTCCTTGGGGAAGCAGTGCTGTAGAAGCCTTGAGCCCTGCATCGCGGCTGGCATACGGGCTTTCTCCCTGACAGCTTCTACAGATAGCACCGAAAGAACCGGGGTAAGCGTCTCCGCAAATGGGGCAGGTAGTGATGCCGCCCTTGCTGCGCTTGATCATCGCTTCCGGCTTGATCTGCACAGCCTCGACGGAGCAGAAAGCAGCCCCCGCTTCCCTGATCTCAGCATGAAGCTTTACAGAATCCTGCTCGTGCTTGGGCCTGCGTTTGAAAAACCAAGACTCAGTTTCGGGCCAGTCTTTGAGTTTCTCGGGGTCAACCCGGATACGCACACCCTCGCCTGTGTACTTATCGTAAAGAGACAGGGCATAGACCCCGAGATTTTTAACTCTAAGCCATCCGTTTCCAGTGCTGCATACAGTGAGCATCTGCACGGCATCCGGCAGACACCATGAGGTCTCGGAAATGGCATCAAAAATTGCACCTTCAGGAAGATGCCTACGGGCCTCTTCCATCATATATCCGCCGAGAATAAGTCCCGGTGCGGGGCTGCCGTGAAACCTGCGCGCGGCTTCGATAAATTCGTCATATGTATAAGGGCCGATGGAATCATCCCGTACCGGGGTATTTTCCTGACTGATGGCGGCTTCAAGATTCATGTTCTCTCCATATGCTTAAAAAACTTTAATTATGCCGTATGGGGCACAATTAAAGAAAGCACATGGGAACAGCAAAATTTACGGGATTGCTTACGGTTTGGAACAAAATTATTTTTATGTTTATTTTAAGTATGTTAGCAAAAGTAGACCAAATATAAGAACAACTGAAACAGATAAACAGAAGTAATTAATTAAACACTCACCCATGCTGTAAGCCTATCGATCATAAGGGATTTCATGCCTTGCGGGGTAAAATATTTCTATATGTTAAAATAAACCGATACCTGTAATTCAACCCGCCGCCTCAGCTGCAAACCCGCAACAATACTATTAATACATCTTTATATGATGCCCGCCGCCACATCACAAAAGCCGATCACAAAAGCCCGAGATCATTTGTATTACCAATTGGACTCAACCATTATTCTATGATCCTTTAAGAGCGATTTTCTAAGGGCCGCCTAACCGTAAAAATGAATTTTTCAATTAATAAAGAGGACATAGCCATGAACTTGAAACCGTTCATTTCTTTTTCAGAATACAGTCTGGCAGAACTGGATGAGTGGAAAAACAAAGGCGGCAAAGTTGCCGGAGTTTACTGCATCTATGCTCCCAATGAACTTATCCGGGCTGCGGGCATCGCCCCGGTCAGCCTGTGCGGAAAAAAACAGGCCCCTATCAAGGATGCCGAACGGGAACTTCCAGCCAGCCTCTGCCCGCTGATCAAATCAAGTTACGGCTATGCGATAACAGACTCCTGCCCCTTTTTCAGTTTCTCCGACATAATTATTGCTGAAACTACCTGTGACGGAAAAAAGAAAATGTACGAGCTGATGGAGACAATCAAACCGCTTCACCTCATGCAGCTCCCCCATACCCAAAACGGTGAAGCTCCCCTCAGGTATTGGATGAGCGGCCTGCATGAACTGGAAAAATTTCTCGTGGAATATTCCGGCATAAAAGTTACCGAAGAAGCTCTACATAATGAAATCATTCTGCAAAACAAAATCCGCAAGGAACTTTACGAACTGATGATCCTCAGCGCGGACAGACGCTCCCCGCTCACAGCCCGGGAAATGCTCGCGGTGCAGGAAAGCAAAAGTTTTTCAATTTCTCCTGAAACATACCTGAAACAATTACAGACCCTGCGCTCTGAACTGCATGAATATCTGGCACGCCCGGAATTAGAATCAAAGAAAGGCTTACGCATACTCCTGACCGGATGCCCGGTAGGTAAAGGATCGGAAAAAGCAATCACCGTCACTGAAGAACTCGGTGCTCATGTGGTCTGCATGGAAAACTGTTCTGGCCTGAAGGGTCTTACCCTGCCTGTAGAGGAGAACGGCGATCCCTATGAAGCCATTGCCCGCCGCTATTTGCAGGTCCCCTGCTCATGCATGACCCCTAATCCCGGCAGACTGGAATCCATCAAGGAGCTGGTTGAAACATTCGAGGTGGACGCGGTCATGGATCTTACATGGCTTGGCTGCCATACCTACAATGCAGAGTCCACCAGCCTGCGAAATTTTATTGAAGATGAAATGAGTCTGCCTTTCCTGCACATTGAGACAGACTATTCTGAATCAGACATTGAGCAACTGCGGACCCGCATTGAGGCGTTTGTAGAGCTTGCTGAATAAAACAATTCAAGGAGACAAGGATGAACTTTAAAAGATTTTTAAACAAAGGATTTGTAATCCTAGCAGCACTGCTGCTGGCATGCAGCTTCAACATCGGCGCTGCACAGGCTGCAAAGAGCAAACTACCCAGCCTGTACATGGGATATATTTTCACCACCCATCATACCCCGATCATGGTCGCGGCAATCAAGGGCAAAGATTTCCAGAATTCCGGTGCTTATCTGGAAGAAATGGTACCCAAACAAAAGTACAAACTCTTTTCCTCCGAAGGCAAACCGCTGGCAGTAATCAACCTTATTGTATCCAAAAGCGGTTCCGAAACAACCACTCTGTTCGCCATGAACCGTCTGGACCTCGGCCTTGCTTCCAGCACCGCATTCATGAGCGGTATCGACAAAGGCACCAAGATGAAAATTCTCTGCCCCCTGCATGTCGACGGTATGAGCATGGTTTTCCCTGAAGGCAGCAAAGTCGATGGTTACAAGGATGTGGCCGCTGCAATCAAGGCTTCAAAAACACCATTCAAAATTGGCTATCACTCCCCCACCAGCGCGCCGCGCATTGCCTTTGAAGGCGCACTGCACAAGGCAGGATTCAAAATCACCGGCAATCCCAACGACGCAGAAGCGGACATTCTTATGGTTGATCTCAAGTCCACTTCAAACCTCATCCCGGCACTGCTCAGCAAACAGGTTGACTGTTGGGTCGGCCCCGCACCGCACCCTGTTGTTGCCGAGCACAAACATGTAGGGCACATCGGGCTTGATTCACGCGACCTGCCGCCTGCCGGACACTGGACCGACTTCCCCTGTTGCGTAATGGGTGCCAGTGAGCAGATCATTACCGATCAGCCCGCAGTCGTTCAGGCCATGACCGATCTCATGACCGCAGCATCCAAGTGGAGCAATGCCAACAAAAAGGAAACTGCTGCAATCTCCGCAAAATGGATCGGAGTTCCTGCCGAAGCAGTGGAAAAATCCACCATCATCTATACCACCGATCCCACTGAAAACTGGCTCAAAGGTGAAGCTGAATTCCTGAGCATGCTCAACAGCATGAATAAATTCAAAGGCAAAATGAAAAACGCGGACATCACCGCTGCAACTCCCATTTTGTTCGACTTCTCATTTGTTGAAAAAAGCTTAAAGAAATAAATTGAACGCCTCCGGCGGCTGGGGAAGGGAAAACTTTTGAAAAAGTTTTCCCTTCCCCAGACCCCATCCCTTTCAAAACCTTTTAGTAAGCTTCGCATCTAGCGCGGTATGGCGTCTTTCTTATGAAAACACGTGCTTTGTCACTTACACTTCCTGTAATGGCCCCGGCTCTGCTGGCTATGGTCTGGATCGCTCTTGCGGAGCAAATCGGCAATCAGGTCATACTGCCCGGAATAGAGCAGGTCAGCCATATTGTATTAAATCCCACCGAAGACCTGATCAGCATGGGCTCGCTTGCAGGTAACGTTCTGGTCAGCCTTGTAAGGGTGATCATGGGCTATACTCTAGCGGCAGCAGTCGCCATCCCGCTGGGTGTGGTCATGGGCTACTACGGCGTAATCTTCAAATTTTTCAATGGATTCCTGAATTTGTTCCGCCCCATCCCCCCGCTGGCGTGGGTGCCGCTGGTCATGGCCTGGTTCGGAATTTCCAGCCTTGCCACCATCAGCGGGGTGGAAACCGGACAAATATACATCTATCTGGACAACATAAAATTTGCCATGCTGTTCATCATCTTCATCGGCGCATTTTACCCCATTCTGACCTCCACCATCCACGGCGTGCGCAATGTGAACAAAACCCTCATCGATTCCGCACGGGTGCTCGGGGCCAGCGAAAATCAGATTTTCCGTAAAGTTCTGCTCCCCGCAGCCATGCCTTCCATCATAACCGGAATGCGTATCGGGCTGGGCATTGCATGGATGTGCCTTGTTTCCGCAGAAATGCTTCCGGGATCACTTTCCGGCATCGGCTATATGATCACTCACGCCTTTACGCTGGCATCAACTGATATCGTAATTGCCGGAATGATCTCCATCGGAATTGTCGGGGCTGCTATGGATGCGGTATTTCGACAAATTGAACAAAAAAAATTTTCATGGCGCAGACAGGCGGACTAGATGAATCAGAAACTGGAACAAGTCATAGAAATCAACAGGCTGAGCAAGGAATTTACTACAGGACACGGAAACACCATCCTTGCCGTGGACAGCGTAAGTCTGCAAATTCCACGAAACTCATTCACCTGCATTGTCGGGCCTTCAGGTTGCGGTAAATCAACCATCCTGCGCATTGCTGCTGGGCTGGAGAAGAGTTCATCGGGCACAGTTCACTATAAGGGAAGCCCGGTCAGCAAGCCTTGCGCGGAAATCGGCCTTGTATTTCAGGAATATTCCCTGTTCCCGTGGCTGAGCGTACTGGATAATGTTGCCGCCGGTCCGGAATTCGCCGGGGTCGATAAGGACAAACGGTATAAAGATGCGCTTCGCTACATCCGCATGGTCAACATGGTTGATTTCAAAGACGCCTATCCCCATGAACTCTCCGGAGGCATGCGCCAACGAGTGGCAATCGCCCGGGCCCTTGCCAACGAACCGGATGTCCTGCTCATGGATGAACCGTTCGGGGCACTGGATGCCCACACACGTATCCTGCTCCAAAAAGAACTGCTCAAGGTTTGGGAGATGACCCGCAAAACGATCGTACTGGTCACCCACTCGGTGGATGAAGCTATTTACCTTGCCGACCGCATAGTGATTATGTCCAGCCGTCCGGGCCGTATCCACAAAACTCTCGACGTTGAAATGGAACGGCCACGCAGCAGGGCCATGCCGGAATTCGGGGCACTGACCGATTATATCCTAAAAGAATTGGAGCACTAAAAACAGTCGTTGATTTTTATCCCCTGTCCTCATAGTAAAGGCAGAAACCTAAACTAACCATTTGATTATCAGGGATAGAGATTATGCAAATCTGGGTCGATGCCGATGCCTGCCCCAAGGCCGTAAAAGAAATTCTGTTCAAGACTGTCATGCGCCGGGAAGTAAAACTTACCCTTGTAGCCAATCAATATATGAATTTTCCCACCTCCCCTTTCATTGATATGATCAAGGTCGGTGCCGGTTTTGATGTGGCGGACAATGAGATCGTCAAGCTGTGCAATCCCGGTGATCTGGTGATTACAGCAGATATCCCTCTGGCAGATAAAATTGTAGAAAAAGGTGCAACAGGCCTTAACCCGCGCGGAGAGCTATACACCGAAGACAATATCAAATCCATCCTGAGCATGCGTAATCTTATGGAAGAACTGCGCAGCGCAGGAACTGTTTCCGGCGGTCCTGCGGCTTTTAGCCCCAAGGATAAACAGAATTTCACCAACCAGCTGGATAAATTCCTGACCCGCAGCCTGAACCGTAATTAAAGAAACTCAAAAAAATTCCCGTAAGTATATACATCTCCTCCCCAAATCTGATACGATTTGTTTGAAACCCTGCTCCAAGCATTGAACAAACAAGGGAGGCCAGCATGACCGATCTCCATTTCTCAGACAAAAAGACTGCTGAAATACACCAACTGGAAAAACTGAATCAGATTCTGGGTATTGCCGTTCAGGCTCCTTTTTATAAGAAACTATACCAAGGCATTGAGCTTCCGCTGAAAAGTCTGGACGAACTCAAGCAAATTCCGGTTATCGACAAGCAGGCCCTTTGCACTGAAGGCCAAGCCTGCAAAAAGGCCCTCTACACCCGCACTACCGGGGGATTCTATAAATTTTCCACCGGAGGCACCTCCGGCAGGATGACCTTTGCCCGTTACGGACTGGATGAATTCCGGGAAGTCTGCGAAGGCGCGGCTTACGGCCTCATGGCCTGTGGCATCACCCCTTCGGACGTGGTTGCAAACTGCATCCGTGCCGGGGCTTTCTGGACCGGATTCCTGACCAGCTACCGCGCCCTTGAAATGATCGGCTGCAACATCCTGCCCATTACCGACAACCAGCCCGTGGAACGGACCCTTGATTATCTGGAAATGATGAGTCCGAACACCCTTTTCGGGATCTCGCCAACACTGGTCCAGATTGCTCAGGAAGCCACAAGGCGCGGTCTCAAGCTCAATATTGAAAAAGTAGCCTTTGCCTCCACACCCCTGACCACGGAACAGGAAAGTTACCTTTCTTCGGTCTGGCCCAACGCCACCTTCCATTCTGCCGGATACGGTGCCGCCGAAGTAGGCCCCATCGGTTTCCAGTGCGAACACTGCACCGGAACCGAGCATCATATCCTGTTACCGCACTGCGTTGTGGAACAGGACGATGACGGCGGAATCATCGCCACCTCCCTGATCCGTACCCTGCAACCAGCCATCCGCATGAAGGTGGGTGACAACATTGAGTGGATGGAAGGGGAATGCCCCTGCGGCAGAACCAGCCCACGATTCAAACTGCTGCAACGTTCTGATGAAATCCTCGAATTTCAATATGATTCTATGTCCTTGGAACAAATAGGCTCCTGTCTCGGCAATTTCAGGGAACTGGCCCCGGTCTTTCAGATCAGGCTGGACTTAAACGGAGAAGAAACAGACATCATCATTCGCGTGGAAGCCGCAGACAGCGATGCTGTGGATGATTACCAACTAACTTCCAAGGTCTACGAATGTTTAAGTGATGATATTCCGGCAGTTGGCGCGAACAGACAAAAAAACCGCATCCGAGCCTTCAAGATTCTGGTTGTACCTTCCGGCGGCATCCCGAGAGTAGAAACCACCGGAAAAATCCGGCGGGTTATTGATAAGCGGTTCATGTAAATTGAAATTATGGTTAATCAACAAAGCCCCTCTTTGCCGGAACAGGTAAGGAGGGGCTTTGTTGTTAGGAATTCCAAAACACACCCTTATTTCTTCAATCAACCATTGACGAAAAATTTAAAAGCAACTAGATAAAGATATGCCTTGTAGCTTTTTCGGCAACATTTCACCGAAAACAGCTCAGTTCACAAACTTCATACGGAGCTTACAGTGAAAATTCTATCCTTTTGCTTTGACAACGCTTGGTCCTTCAAGGGCGAACAATGTCTGGATTTCGATTTTAAAAGTGTAGATAAAAAATATTCTGATGATCCCCGCTTTATTCAGTTGGCAGAGAATCATTACGTGCCTTCCGTTATTACATGTATCGGGGCCAATGCTTCGGGTAAATCAAATCTGATCAGTACCCTTATCGCCCTGCTCTATTTTATGACAGATAGACGACGCGAACTGGCTGTTGATTTTTTCAAATTGCACAAAGATATTGTCCCCGTATCTGACTTTGAATTGATGTTTGAAATTTCAAACACAGTCTATCGCTATTCGTTGGGATATAATCGTGACGGAAAACATGTCGAATATGAAGAGCTATACGAATCAAATCCCAAAACAGGACGTTGGAATTATATATTTAAAAGAGAGCTGGATGATGACGGAGAAATCCAGATAACAAAAGGAACAAAAGCCAAATTCAGCATTGATAAAATGAAGCGTGAACTGGAAGATAGTGAATCGCTTCTCGCTGTTTCCAGCTCACTGAAACACGAAACAGGCTTTGAAAAAATATTGGAAGGATTGAGCCTTTTCTTTGCATATAAATACAACAATTATGTTCCAGTAATAGAAGCAACAAAAGCATTCAAGGACTTGAACATAATAGACAACGTTTCCAATTACCTGAAGTCGTTCGATGTAGGGATTGAGCGGATTGAACATTCTGAAATCGAAATAGAGCAAGAATTTCTTGATTCTGAACCCGTAAAGAAAATCAAAGGGTTGTTGGAAAACATGCCCGACGAGAGTATTCCCACCCCTAAAGTGTATACTAATTTTTTTGCAGGTAAAGTTGAAGTGTGCGAAGCGATACATGAAATCAATGGCGTTGAATACAGATTCGATATCAACCTTGAGTCAGATGGCACAAAACAACTCATTAAAGTCCTTTTTCCAATCATAGCAGCTCTTACTACAGGTGGAGTAGCCATCATAGATAAAATTGAAGTTGGATTGCACCCTATCGTGGTTGAAGAAATTATTGAACTATTCAGAAAACAATCCGGTGAAGAATTGCGAGGACAGCTGATATGCAGCAGCCACAGTGTTAACGTCATAAATCAACTCAGTAAAAGACAAATTGTGCTGGTAGAAAAGGACAGACAGACCCTTGAAAGTCAGGCATGGTTCCTCAATGACGTTAAAGACGTTAAAGAGCGGGATAACTTCTTCATGAATTACATCACCGGAAAATACGGTGCTATCCCGCAGGTGAACTAATGCCTAAAAGATCAAACGGTTTCCGCAAAACAAGAAAATTTCAACGAGACAGAAAAAGAGCAGAGAAAACACAGAACACATCACTTCTGGTATTTGGTGAAGACCAAGCATGCATGGAATTATATAAAGCAATAACTAAATTCTACCCTACGCATCACCAATATAGCGTAAGGCCATGGTATGGAACTGGACGTAGTCCGGTGGAAGTCGTCAAGGATGCTTTATTATACAAAGATAACAGCTTCGATAAAATTATAATAATTATGGATTCTGATTTTGTTGAATCAGGTAAACGCAACTTAGACCAAATTATTGATGAAGCTCGAAAAAAAGTACCAAATAAAAGGCAACTTTCCAAAAGCCCTTACAATACTGAAATAAAAGCCTTCGCGATAAAACCAAACTGCTGCGAATGTTTTCTATTAAAAACAACAAAAGTTGGTACAGTTTCCACAAAAAAATGCAAAAATTGCAAAGAGACATGCAAATTAAAAAAAATAAACTCAAATGATCATAGCAAATATAGCCCAATGATCGACAGCGCACACCTTGAATATATGCGTAAACAACCTGATTATAAATGGCTGAAAGATTTTATTGCCGAAATTCAAAAAGCACCAAGCTAAGTCAAATTTTAAAATCCCATTTAAACCATATCAAATCAATAAAGCCCCTCTTTGCCGGAATAGGTAAAGAGGGGCTTTGTTGTGGCAAAATTACACCCGTGTAATTTTCAGGTAATAAGGACGCAATGGTGAGGCCTCACTATTCCCCGGACATGAAAAATAATTTCAAAAACAAAGGGGAAATATGAAACTTTATAAAAAAGACACACCATTCACTTTTTCAAGGGATGCCATACGCTTTTTCTTTGCCGCAAATTTTTACATTATGATGAAAATTCTAGGAATAGAATTTGAACTTGAAAGCGAATATCTCGTGCTCGGTTCCATAATTCTGTTCGGGCCGTTCTTCTGTAGCTGGGCCTGCCCGTTCGGGAGTGCTTCCTATTTCGCCACCCGCATCGGCAATAAGCTCTTCCCGAAGCTGCAATTCAACATTCCCCAGCCCTACGATAAGTGGCTGCGCATGCTCCGTTATCCGCTGCTGGGATTCTTCCTTTACCTGTTCTTCATCAAAGGGGTCAGCTATTTCGGGGACCATATTGAAATGTACAAATCCACCGCGTTCTCGTGGAACTTCATCAAGGTCAAACATTTTGCGGTCCTGCTGATTCCCCTGTTTATTCCCAATTTCTTCTGCAAATACATGTGTTTTCAAAAAGCCGGATACAACCTGATCAACAAGGTCTGCAAACTCTGCAAAATCAAAAGAAATTCTGAAACCTGCATCGATTGCAAAAAATGCGACCGGGTCTGCCCCATGCAGGTCAATCCTTCATCTAAAAAGGAAATCTGCGGTGATGACTGCTTAAGCTGCTACAATTGTCTGGATAATGTCTGCCCTTCCAAAGCGAACGCTCTTTCACTTGAATTCTTTGGCCGCAAAGTCAACCCGTCAATATTCTCAGCTCTGGCTATAGGCGTATATCTGATTGCCAGCTATCTGGTCTTATTCGTATATCACTGGTAAAGATACAGGCAGTGCGGCCAAGTAAGACCGCACTGCCATTCAAAGGAGCTTGCGTTGCGAATACTGATTGTTGAAGATGATATGACCATTGCCGACTATATTGCCCAGGGATTGCGCGAGTCCGGCTTTACAGTGGATCATGCGGCTGATGGGAATGACGGGCTAAACTTTGCACTAAATACTGAATATGACGCGGCCATAATCGACCTGATGCTTCCGGGCCGCGACGGACTGAGCATAATTGCAGAAATGCGAGGCCGCGCAATGGAAACACCGGTGCTTATCCTCAGTGCTCGCCAAAGTGTGGATGACAAGGTCTCCGGGCTTCAGGCCGGGGGGGATGACTACCTGACCAAACCATTCTCCTTTGCCGAACTTCAAGCCCGTTTACAGGCTCTTATCCGCAGGTCATCACGGACTCCGGCGGAATCCAAATTACAGGTCGGAGGACTGGAACTGGACCGCTTCACCCGCGAAGTCAGCCGTGACGGGAAACAGATAATCCTTCACGCAAGAGAATACGGCCTTCTGGAATACATGATGAACAATGCCGGACGAGTCATAACCAAAACAATGATCTTAGAACACATCTGGGATTACAGCTTCAACCCGCAGACCAACGTGGTGGAAGTGCTCATGCACCGGCTGCGCTCCAAGGTGGATAAACCCTTTACTCACAATCTGATTTCCACAATCCGCGGGGTCGGCTATGTGCTCACTGACAAAAAAGACTAAAAAACTTTTTTCTTCCTACCGGATAATCTCCGCCTATTTCCTGCTCTTTGTGTGCAGCACGCTTTGCCTATTCGCCATGAGTACCTTCATGCTTGATTACCAACTGACCCAAATGGAACGGGAACGTATATCCGAGCGGGTATCAACCTATAATAAAACATATGATACCAAGGGGCTTGAATCCCTGCTGCGCACTATCCGCTCCCAGCATAAAGCCAATACATTCAGTAATATTTTCATCCATTTAACGGACGCGAACGGCAAAACAGTCTGGCTGACCATACCGCAGGAACTTGACGAGCTGGAGTGGACCCCGCTCCAACTGAAGGCCATACCAAATCAACCCGGATGGCACCCGCTGGATCTGCCCACAATGAACGATCTGGATATTCTCGTTACCCCGCTTAAAACCGGATACACCCTGCATATCGGACGCACTACCGACCGACAGGAATTCATGGTTGAAGGGCTGCAAAGTGTATTCATAATAGTCCTTGGCGGAGTGATAATTCTAGGCATCATCGGGGGGATAATGTTTTCCCGTCATGTGCTGCGCCCGGTTCGAGAGCTGGCCGCGACGGCAAAAAATGTTTCTTCCGGCGACATGAAAAGTAGGGTTCCGGTATTTGAAAAAAGCGGAGAAATACGCGAGCTGACCGAACTTTTTAACCTCATGATGGAACGGATTGAAATCCTGATCACAGCCATGCGCGACACGTTAGGCAATGTCAGCCACGATTTGAAAACCCCACTGGCCCGAATGAAGGCTCGCATTGAACAAACCCTGCTGTCTGACTCATCCGCAGAAGAGCAACGGGAAGTACTCATGGATTGTGCCGAAGATATTGAGCGCATCGACAAACTCATTAACATGCTCATGGATATTACCGAGGCTGAAACAGGACAGATGCACCTTTCTCCGGAACCACTTTCCTGCATGGCACTAATAGAAGAGACGCTTGATTTGTATGAAATAATTGCTGAAGACCGAAACATCCACATAACCAATCATGCAAATAATTATATGATTTCAGCAGACCGCCAGCGAACATTGCAGGTTATTGGAAACCTGACCGATAACGCTCTCAAGTACACTCCCGAAGGCGGTAAGATTATTTTCAAAACCAGACTTGAAAACAATTTCACAATAATCTCCATTCAAGACAATGGACCGGGTATCCCGGAAGAAGAGCGAGACCGCATTTTTGAAAAGCTGTACCGGGAAGATAAAAGCCGCTCTACAAAAGGCGTAGGGCTGGGCTTAAGTCTTGTGCGCGCCGTAATGCAGGCCCATGGAGGCAGCGTAACTGTTCACGATGCCCCGGAAGGCGGCAGTCTTTTTGAAATCCGTTTTCCAAGAAACTAAAAATTACACCCGTGTAATTTCCGGGTAAGCAACAGGCAATCCCCATTTTCCATGATGTTCTCACCAAACAAAAGGAGAACCTTCATGGATAAAACAGTTTTTAAAGAAGTACTCATAGTTTTCTGCGCCGCAAGCATCATAAGCCTCGGCTCGATTTCCGCCATTGCTGATGATTTCTTCAGCGATGACTACATCAAAAGCGCAGACTACATCATGAAATCTGCAAAAGTAGGCAACTGCACCCTTGCAACATTAGTCGGCAAAGCTGAAAAGGCAGCTCAGGGAATTGCCGTTGAAGTGGAAATCGAAGAAAGCGATAGTGAAAAAAATTATGTAGAAATTGACGTTCTCCGTCAGAAAGACATTGTTCAGGTCCAATGTTCGCTCATAACCGGAGAAATTGTTGAGATCAGTCAACCCGAATTCATGTCTAGTCTGCTTGAAAGAGTCTGTAATTATTATGATTCAATCAAAGACGATCAATTGGGTATGGAGCAGGCTATCCGACAGGCAGAGCTGACCACCTGTAGCACAGCATATAGGGCGGAGTTTGAAAATATTGACGGCGTGCTATACTACCAGATCCACCTCTTCACCCCGCAAAGAGCCATCATGGTCATGCTTGATCCGGAAAGCGGACGCGTCATCAGCCACAGGGATATTGAACGGCGGGATAACGATGACCGTTAAAAAACTATAAAATAATCAATAGACTAAGGGCGGAATGTTTCTGACATTCCGCCCGATTACAATACTTCAAAACAAGATCTAAATAACTTCATCAATCCCCTGTGCCATCATCATCTTAAAAAGAATCTCAATGAATTTACCGGAAACAACATCCGGCAGGGAAAACGTGGGGAGCTTATCCTCCTGCATGGCCCCGGTGCAGGCAAACCAGATTTCCCTCGAAATTTTATCCAGTCCGGGACTGAGCACATCACGCCACAACTGCCCGTTCTCGGAGCTATCCAATCCGAAAGCACGACATTGCAAGGGGCGGTAATCAAAAAGTCGGCATTTCTCATCTTCCAGCAACGGACAGACAGAATCCACACCGGAAAGACAGAACCCCGCTTCGTTGTCTGCGGACAACTCCCGCATGGCCTTTTTTTCAGCCCGTGCAGTAACCACGGCTTTTTCAATCACTGCCAGCCTATCCTCATGGGAAAGCTCAAGGTTAACGCAATGGCTCAGGTGAAGGGCCTCAGCCAGAGTCATGTTCAGCGGGGTGCGGCAGCAGCGATCATGATCCAACCCGCATTGCTGAAGATCTTTAAATTTTACAGCCCGCTGCTCCACACTGCCAGCCAGTTCAAGGTAATCATTAAAAAACGGAGAAAGGTCGACCTTGCGCTTGAATTCCACACAAGGAGTGCGAGCGGTCAACCTGCCGCTTCTGCGCCCATACTTGCGAATGGTCCACCACTGGGAAAAATTAGCGGGTTTGGAACGCAGGTCCTTCATCTTGCGTCCAGCCAGCTTATGACCCAGCCCACGCCGCAACAGGTAGGCATTCAGCACGGTTCCGGTCCTGCCGATACCGTGGCGGCAATGGATAAGCACCTTCTTACCCAGATAAATGGCCTCATCAAGCCATTCAAGCCCGTTCTCCAGTTCCACCAGTCCCGGTGCTTCTTCGTCCTCAAGGGGCAGATAATAAACCTCAAATCCGGCACTTTGCTCGATTTCATGCAGGTCGCAGAACTCACCGCAAAGATTGATAATACCATCGATGCCCTGCGCTTTAAGGGAATCAAGCTGGGCATGGCTCATGGGTGCACATCCCACCGCAAGCTGGTCGGTCACCCATGTCGGTTTATAGGCATGACCGCTATTCTGCTCAGACATCAATTCCCTCCACTGCCGATATAAATTTCTTAAGTTCCGCTTCCACCTGCCCGGCATTATCAAGCCGCATATCCATCATCCGGGTTACTGCCATCAAATAACCCAGAACCGTAAGCTGGCGCGAAGTGGCAGTTGAATCAAGACGGGAGCTGAAAGCCTGCAACGTATCTCCGTGTATTTCAATCTCAAATCCATAATGATCAAGGGCCTTGCGTATAAATTCTAAACGCAGAACCCGGTTATCAAATCCGGCCCCGCCTCCCTTGAAACGAAACTTGATATAATTCTGCCCGGAAATATCTCCGCACAGGGAATCCACCTCGGAAAAATGATAACCGAACCGAACCAGCAAATGCAGGTAATCTTCGGCAAGCAGTCCGTAACTGGCAAGCAGTTTGGAGTCCTTGCTGAGAATCCCGGCGGACATACGATCGAAATCCTCCCAGTCCACATGGGTCATTTCCTCGGGCCATACTACCCGCTCATCGGCAAGCCCCTGCCAGAATGCCTGCATGGGAACGCTGCGCACATCATCCGGTTGAATTTCTTTTTTCTGCTCAACTCCGGAATCAAGTCCCCGCTCCAGATCAATCAGATACACCACCAGCGGCAGAGAGGTTGCAAGCCGCTTTGAATTGCCCATGCCCAGTCCGCGTTTATCTATCAGCGAAAACATTTCCTGTACTGCCATCTCATGGCAATAACGCACAAGATCATGCATGGATTTACACCCGGACGGACTGAAATTTTCATCTTGAGGATCAACAAGGTTCAGATGTACCAGCGGAGAAACCATATCCGCATACAGATCAAGAACACGGGGAGAAACCTGCCTATCACAGCAATTACGGGTTAGCACCTCCTCAACACAGCCGCTGTAAACTGCCCCGGACATGCCGTCTACTGTGACCAACTGCCCCGGCTCAAAGCGGTCCAGCACATCTCCCACCAGCACGGGAATTCCCATCTCCCTTGCCACGGAACCAAAATGGCTGGCCCTGCTTCCGGCAACGGAAAGAACCCCGTTTATTTTAGTGGCAAAGGTCAACAGTGCAGGCTTCAAAGCCGGAGTTACCACAATAGCCCCTTCAGGAATACGGGCGATCTCCTCACCGCTGCGTGCAAAATAAATTTCACCGCACCCCGCGCCTCCGGCCGCCCTTTCCAAATTTTCAATAATCGGCATAGCTGCGATGGGGACGTGAGCAACACTCTGCCCGTCAGCTTCCTGCTGCAAAGGGCGGGTCTGAAGAATGTGAAATTGTCCATCCTTATCCACAGCCCATTCCATGTCCTGCGGACAGCCGAACTGCTCTTCCAGCTTCAATCCGCATTTTGCAAGTTGAATGAGCATACGTTCGTCAGGCAAAGCGGCACGGTCAAAAGCGCATTCACTGACCAGCCGAGGCTCTTTGCCACGATGCAATGATGCCTTAACCGGAACAACGCTTCCGTCCACAAGAGAGCCGCCAAGTCCGGATACACCGTAAATCCCCACACTGTCCCTGCTGAGGCAATCCGGGTCCATGGAATAAACGACCCCGGAACTGCGGGCATCTATCATGGGTACGATGAGCACCGCCATGGCAGTATCATCATCGGTCAAGCCATTGGAAATACGGTAGGACACAGCACGGGGGCAATACTTCCCGGCCAGCACCCTCTTGTACGCTTCCAGCACATCATCAGGATGAACATCAAGCTCACTGGCGTATTGTCCGGCAAATGATATTTCACTGTCCTCAGCCAAGGCACTGGAACGCACGGCCAGCCTCCCTGTTCCGTCCAGATAAATTCCCAGTCCGCGTTCAATCTCCCCGGCAACTCCGGGCGGCACTTCCCCGTTAAGAAGCAGCTCTTGCAGCTCAAGGGTCAAGGAGGACAGCAAGCGCACATTGCCTACTTCCATGTGGCAAAGCCTCTTATTCACAGCCTCGCGCAGGTTGTTGTAGTCCAGGTAAGCCTGAAAAGCATTGGCAGTGACCACAAATCCGGGAAGGGCTTCCACATGCCCCAGCCCGTGCACCCGACCAAGATTAGCCGCCTTGCCTCCTGCCAGCTGCGGGCACTCCCCGGCTGCGGCAAGAGGCACTGTATATGGAGTACCTGAATCAGGCACAGGCAGGGCTACAACTCCTTGGGCCATTGAATCAATACGCTTAACTTCTTCTAATAATTCGCGAAACCTGTACGGATGCATTTGCTGCAACTCTCCGATCATTCCGTAAACAGCCTGCGCCAACTGCTTATACGAGCAGTTAACCTGCATGCGGTCCGCAAGTGTTTTCCCGTAAAACAACTCCTCAAGGTCAGCTATAAAATCAAGGGCTTGAGAATCATATTCCAACAGAATCTTGAACGCCTCATACTTCCGTTGCAGCAAAGCTCGCGGAGCCAGTAATGATTCGGCCCAGAATTTCCAATTATCGAATGGAAGCATAGGTTCTCCGGGACAGGATTGAGGTTTAAAATTCTACTTGCAGACAGGTTATCGCATTATAGCCTGAAATTACACCCCGCAGTACTTGTTTTCAGCAATTACTTTTCCCGGCAACACATCTTTTTTACATGACATATTGATTTTATCCCCCTGGCAAGATACATGATTAATAAGGCCCTTTGTGCTGTAGTCATAACATTAGGAAATAAACCGCCCGTCAAGGTATTCGGAGATATTTCAGACAATGAATTATATAAAAAAATGGTGGCTGGCTTTATGCTTTATCTCGCTGACAATAATCCTCACCACGATAATCATTATCCCCCACTCCACTACCTCCCGCAACGCCTTGTCCGGACTGGCCCGTGATATTATGCTTAATATTTCGGCCTATACGCTGGACAAATCCGAAAGCTACCTGCGTCCTGCGGAGAATGCTGCCGAGCTGACCCGTTTCCTAGCGGACAGCAATATTGTCAGCAGTGATAATTATGAAAATATGATCAAATATTTCAGCGAACAACTTTCCCTCTACCGGCAGCTTTCAGGCATTTACTACGGTACCATCAAGGGTGAATTTTTCATGGTGTCCCGCTCCGATGATAAAATCAAAAACGGGTTACTTTCAAAAACAATTCTTTTTGAAAACGGAGCAAGAAAAGTAACCAAAATATGGAGCACCGCTGATCAAAAGATTATGCAAAGAGATCTGGTTCCTCTGGATAAATACGATCCCCGGAAGCGGCCGTGGTTCATTGAAGCACTTATGGCTAATGATGTAATATGGACCGAACCATACATTTTTTTCACCAGCCAAGAACCGGGCATAACCACAGCAAGCCCGGTCTACAATAAAAAAGGGGAGCTTCAAGGCGTTGTCGGAGTGGATATTACTATTGCGGAACTTTCAACATTTTTAAGCACCCTGAGCATAGGGCGCAACGGCAAAGCCTTTATAGTAGACACAAGCGGCAATGTTGTGGCCTTTCCCGACCTTGAAGCTTTGAAACAAACCTCGCAGAATAATAAAATCCGCTTAAGTAAAATTAACGAACTCTCCGACCCTGCATGCCGCAAGGCTTATAAATCTTTAAAACTCTCCCCGGATCAACTTCCGCAAAAACCTGTATTCACATCCTTCGAGCATCAGGGATCACGTTATAATGCAGTCTTCACTCCCTTCAAAAATGCCCATTGGCCTTGGATCATCGGACTATACATCCCGGAAAATGACTATCTGGGAGAAATTAAGGAAGATCACAGACTCAGTCTCGTAACCGCAGCTCTGGCAATTCTGCTCTCAGGATTAATCGGCTGGATTGTAGCCCGTAAAATCAATGCAGCTAAAGAGGAAGCCATAGCTGCAAACCATGCCAAGAGCCATTTTCTGGCTGTTATGAGCCATGAAATAAGAACCCCCATGAACGTAATCCTCGGAACAACCGACCTGCTCAAGGATTCCACTCCTCGCGAAGACCAGAAGAAATATATCAAACTTCTCGATAACGCCGGAGAAGGATTGCTTTCCCTGATCAACGATATCCTCGACATGTCCAAGGTGGAAGCAGGATTACTTGACTTAGAAAGTATTAATTTCAACCCTTCAAAAATCATGCGCCAGTGCTGCAATGTTTTTGAACACTCAGCATCAAACAAAGGGATTGAGCTGGCCTGCCGAATTGACGGAAAACTTCCGGACCTTGTCGAAGGTGATCCTGTAAGGGTTAAGCAGGTACTGCTGAACCTCATCGGCAACGCAGTAAAATTTACCGATTCAGGGGGAGTTTACGTACAAGCCGGACACACAATTCTTGCAGACGGCAAGGTCGAATTACAATTTGAGATTCAAGATACCGGACCGGGAATCCCCGAAAACAGGCAGGATGCAATATTTGAACACTTTACTCAGGCAGATAACTCCATAACCCGTGAATATCAGGGAACCGGGCTGGGACTTTCAATCAGTAAAAAACTATGTGAATTGATGAACGGCAACATAACAGTCTCCAGTTCACCGGGGAATGGCAGCACATTTATCTTTACCATTACACTTAAAGAAATTCCGGCCTCCGCTGCATCAGAAGATAATACAGACAAGCTGACTGAAAATAGAACTCTGCCCCGCAAGGTATTGCTTATCGAAGACAACAAAAGCAACCGCCTTCTTTTCAAGCACTTCATTTCCGAATCCCCTCACACTATGAAATGTGCGTCAAACGGGGAAGAAGGCATTGAATTATATAAAGAGTTTCAGCCTGATATAATTTTCATGGATATAGAAATGCCCGTAATGGATGGCTATAAGGCCACTGAAGAAATTCGCGACTGGGAACGGATCATAGGTTTATCCCCTGTACCGATTATTGCTCTTTCCGCCCATGCAATCAAAGGCACAGCTGAATCAGCCCGCAATGCCGGATGCTCCAGCTACATGACCAAACCAATCACAAAATTACAATTTCTCGAACGTATCGAAAGAAAAAATTATTCATAAGAAATATATTTAATAAGTTTTTGGCTTTCAAAGTAAAGTTAATAAGAATCATTATTGACAAATGTTTTAAACAGGAGCATAAACTACTGTAAATTACATTGTCGGTGTATTAATATTGTCGGATCCATAAGCAGGAACAACGGCTGAAAAATCCGCAAGGAGAAAATTATGAATTCCAGAAGAAAATTCATGGCTATGTCCGCCGCAGCCACAGCGGCAATCCTCATGCCGGTAACCAACGCCGCTGCCGGAAAGAGCCGCAAATACCCTTCCAACGTTGTTTACACCCGAAAAGATCCGGGCGTATGGAGTAAAAAGGCCGGATCACACCTTCCACAAGTGGAGGTAAAAAACGGCAAAGTAATCATCCGCACCCTGCATCCCATGACCGAAAAACATTATATTGTCCGCCACACTCTGGTGGATGCAGATGGCAATATTATCGGCACAAAGACCTTTTCCAATACCGACGAGAAAGCTGTATCCCGTTTCAAAATTCCAGCCGGCAGCAAGGGTAAAAAATTCTTTGCTACCAGCTTCTGTAACAAGCATGATTTCTGGATTTCCCCGGTAACACTATAGCCCGGTAAGCGGACTCTACTCTCACGCTCGAAAATCTTACCCAGCTAAAAGGAGAACGCATTAATGTATTTCAAACAATTAACAACTGAAGGTCTCGGCTGTTACTCATATGTAATCGGCTGTCCCGCCGCAGGAGAAATGCTCATTGTGGACCCACGCAGGGATGTTCAGGAATATCTGGATATTTCCCGCGAAGAGGGCATGAAGATTACCCGGGTAATCAACACTCATGTCCACGCGGACCATGTTGGCGGTGAGCAGGAGCTTAAATCCATTGTCGGAGCGGAACTTTTCATCCATGAAAACGCAGAGGTGGGTTATGAACACAAACCCATCAAAGAAGGCGACACCATCACTGTGGGAGCAGCCAAACTTGATTTCCTGCACACCCCCGGTCACACCCCCAACGCCATCTCTATCATGGTTACCGACATCATGCGCGGCAATGAACCGTGGATGATTCTCACCGGTGACCTGCTTTTTGTGGGGGATATCGGACGCCCGGACCTTCCCGGCGACGAGATTCTCGATGAACAGGTGGCAAATCTCTACGACAGCCTGTACGTCAAACTTGGTAAGCTGCCTGACTATTTGGAAGTTTACCCGGCCCACGGACAGGGGTCTCTTTGCGGTAAGGGCATGAGTGCCAAGCCGAGTACCACGCTGGGGTATGAAAGACGTTACAACCCCATGCTCCAGTTCGAGAACTTCGAGGATTTCAAGGCCAAGGTGCTGGAATCATTCCCCAGCCGCCCAAAATCCTTCACCCACATCATCAATACCAACTTCAAAGGCGCGCCCCTGCTGGAACGCTGCCCCCTTGACCGGGCCATGAACCCGGAAAAATTCAAACAGATGATTGATCAGGGCTGTACAGTTATTGATGTGCGCGACGCTGCCGGCTTCGGTGGTTTCCACATTCCTGGCAGCATCAACATCGGCCTTGAAAAACAACTCGCCAACTGGGTGGGTATGGCTGTTGAACCGGACTCCGACCTGTTGCTGGTGGTCAATTCCAAAGAAGATTACGCCCGTATGTGCACAGAGCTGCACCGCATCGGTTACGACAGGATTTTCGGCTACCTGCACGGCGGCATTTCTGCATGGCTCATGGCCGGATACCCGGTTGAAAATCTGGCCCAGAAATCAGCAAAGCAATTACGCGATGCCATGGCCGAGGGAAAAGACTTCACCCTCCTTGATGTACGCACCCCTGCGGAAATTGCAGGAGGACGAATTAAAGGCTCCATGCACAAACCCTTTGCCAAGGTTCTTGATGAAGGAATTGATGTGGAAAAAAACACCCCGGTCATCGTCATGTGCGGATCAGGATACCGTTCAAATATTGTGGGAAGTTACCTGCAAAACAGTGGCTTCACGCAAGTCTGCTCGCTAGCTGGCGGGGCCATTGCGTGGTCCAGATCAGGCTACGAACTTGAATAATAAATAACAAAATCCCGGAACCTAAGTTCCGGGATTTTGTTATTCCTCAAAAATATAAAAAACATCATCTATTAATCTTCGAATCTCCGGCAACATTTCAATAAGTTGCTCGGCTGTAATGCCGATTTTTTCCCACGCAGTCCGGTCAATGTATCCGATTACCGGAGAAATTCCCAATTCGTACCCTAAAGCCTGCGCAATAAAATCAGCCACGTGAATGACCATGGCATCGGGATCAGTTTTCACCTTGCGCGGATTATGGTGTCCCCATGCCGCAGCAATCAGCTGCCGGGGAAATTTCCACTTCATAAGAATATAACCGCCGAGATCAGCATGGTTAAATCCGAGCATCTCATGCTCTGCCTTGTAAAGATTATATCCATCGCTACAGGCCAATTTAAAAATATCCACTGCCATACTGTAATCGCTTTCAAATATTACGTGCAGCCCGATATCATGCATCAAACCACCGGCGAAAAACCGTTCCGGATCTCCAAGTCCGGCGATAAAAGCAATTTCCTGCGCCACAACTCCGCAGGCTATGGAATGTTTCCAAAATTTTACCAAATCGAGAACAGCATCATCGGAACGTTTAAACAAACTCAACGACGCAGTTCCAAGGGCAAGAGTTCCGGCCTTTTCAAATCCGAGCAGTTCAACGGCTTTTGACGGAGTTTCAATTTTCCCTTCAAGCTTGTAAAGGCCGCTGTTTGCGAGTCGCAAAACCGCAGCAGCAAGCTTGGGCTCCCTGCCGATTATCTCGGTAAGGTCTCCAATAGTACTTTTAGGGTCATCGATGATTTCCTGCAACTGAATCTGAACTTGAGGCAGCGAGGGAAGCACAAACGATCCGGTAAGAAAATCACCCGGACCTTTAGGTTTCGTCCCGCTCCATGGTTCAATTTCAGCAGAGAAAATTCGGGGCATAAAAGAATCAGGATCAGCAAGCATCTGCTTGTAGACACGTTTAAAGGCCTCCTTCTTGAGCAACCTGACCAAGTCGGAATTCCCGGCCTGAATAAAAAGACTGCGCACATGTTGCGCAGCTGCTTCTTTGATATCCGGCCTTAATTTATATTGCTTCCCGATTTTCACTAACTTCCCAATTTTATTTAATTTACCTTAAGCAGGATTTAATATTTCAAAAATTTCTTCAATCATTTTTTGCACTTCGGGGACCATGTCAACAAACATATCTCCGCTAAGCCCAAAACTTTCATAAATTTCCTGATCCAAAACACCAAGCACAGTGGACAAGCCAAGATGGTAGCCCAAAGCTCTGGAGATAAAATCAGCCACGTGAATTATTCCGGCATCAGGATCTTTCTTGGCTTTATTCGGATTATGATGGGCCGCAGCCGCAACCACCAAAGATTTCGGAAAATTCCAATCCCTGATAATAACTCCACCGAGAGCAGCATGGTCAAAACCAAGCAGCTCCATCTCCGCATCGTAAAGACTGTTTCCATTCTTACGGGCTAACTCGTACAGTTCAAGCCCAAGGCTCTTGTCGCTTTCAAAAATAACATAAAGACCTATATCGTGGAGCATTCCGGCTACAAAAAACCGCTCAGTATCCTGAATCCCGGCCAGTTTTGCTATTTCCTGCGCAATAACTCCGCAGGCAATAGCGTGTTTCCAGAATTTCTCAACCTGTAAAACCTGAACTCCCTCACTCCGCTTAAACAGGCTAAGCGAAACAGTTCCAAGAGCTAAGGAGCTGGCCTGCTTAAATCCCAGCAAGGCCACCGCCCGTGAAGTTGTATCCACCTCAGTGCGAAAGCTGTACATGGCACTGTTTGCCAGCCGCAAAATAGAGGCCACCAGTTTGGGGTCTTTATTAAGCACCTCAGCCAGATCATCAGCCGAACTGTCCGGATCTTTAATAACCTTTTGAATCTCCAACAAAACCTGCGGTAAAGAAGGAAGAACCACCTTTGATTTCAAAAAATCCTGCGGACTATCAGGCTTAGCACCACTCCACGGCTCAATGTCAGCCGGACGGGGCCGGGCCATGAATTCATCCGGTTCAACAACCATTTTTTTATAGACATTCTTGAATGCTTCCTTTTTCAGCATCCGAATGAACTCAGAGTCATCAGCCTGACTGAAAAGATTTCTCACATATTTAATGGCCGCGTCTTTAATCTGCGGATTAAGCGTTGTCGTCTGTTCTACTTCCTGCATATATGTCCTTTTAAAAATTCATTACAACTAAGATTTTCCGGCCCACTCAACAGTGCGTCCCAAGCCGTCCTCAAAAGAGACTTCGGCCACAAAACCTTCAGCTGATATTTTACTCACGTCTGCGCAGGAATGTTTGATATCCCCGGCCCGTTCCGGTTTAAAATCAATCTCTTCCGGCGCAGAAGTCAAACCCGCTATAACCGTGGCAAGCTCACGCACCGATCTGCCTCTGCCCGTACCCACGTTATAGACACCGGTCAACGGCCCCCGGCCCTGTCCGTCAAGCCCGGCCGCTATAAGATAAGAGGTAACCACATCGGAAACATACAGGAAATCCCTTGTCTGCTCCCCGTCCCCGAAGATGACCATATTCTTACCGGCCAGCCCGAAATCAACAAAACGGGAAATCACTCCGCTGTACTGGCTGGTAGGATCCTGACGCGGACCGAATATATTGAAAAACCGCAAAGAACATCCGTAGCCCGACTGAGCAATATACGCTGAGGACTGATACTTCGCCACCCCGTAAGGGCTGAGCTGCTCGGCCTCATCAGCATATTCTTCCTTCACCGGAAGCCGATCCTCATTGCCGTATTCCGCTGCGGACCCGGCAAAAACAAAACGGGAAATCCCCAGTTTCTGCGCTGCATCAAGCATATCCCGGTTGGCTTCAAAATTTACCTGCATGGTCAACTCAGGATGCTCAACGGAATATGGAACACTGACCACTGCCGCCAACTGAAAGACAACATCAAGTTCAGGGTGGGTCTGTTTCAAATCAGTGAGCAAACCGTCTTCAGTGATGGATTTTTCATAAAAACTGAAACCGGCATGGTTTCTAAATCCTTCCATGTTATGGACATAGCCACTGGCAAAATTATCCACTCCCACCACAGAATGCCCGGCATCAAGCAGTGTCTGCGTAAGATGGCTGCCGATAAATCCGGCGCATCCGGTAACAAGACAGTTTTTGGTCATCTCCCCTCCCACCGTAATATTAGAACAACGGCTGACTTGAAAAAGTTATGTACTCCAGATCACGCACACTTTTTGAAACAAGGTAATAGGAAAACATCAATGAAATAAAACAGGAATAGCAGTAACCATAACCGTAAAAAGTAAAACCCAGCTGCATGCTCAGCCATGTCAACACCACGTTACTGAGCAGAAAAACAAGAGTTACAGCCAGAACTTCCTTACGCAGGTCAAAATAAAAAAGGATAATCACTGCCACGGAAAGCATAACCTGCATCAGCGACCCCACAAGGGCAATCTGCAAAAGAGGCTGCTGTAAAGGCGAAAGCCCCACCAACTCGATGAATTCGGGAGCCATAAAAATACAAAGCATGGTCAGGGAGCCTTGTACGATCAGAATTTCACGCAAACTTTCCTTGAGCATCCTGATCATACCCTGCTTTTCCTGCAAGATGCTGGAGAGGTCTTCCTTGGAAATTATTTTCGCAAAATAGTCATGATAATGCTCGTAAAATTTGGTTTCAATCTTGACCAGAAAGATGGCCAAAGTCGGCACAATAGTCAGATAGGCGAAAAATATCGGCCCTTCATACATGTCGTGAGTGCGCAGGTAAGGGACCACCATTCTGGAATCCGGCGCAAACCAGAACATGATCTTATCCACCCAGATGGCGAGGTTGAAAAACATCCCGATCAGGGCCAGCTCCCAATATTTGATAAAATAAGAAAACATCTCCGAATCCCAGACCCGGCCCGGCGGAAATTCAGCAAGCAAGCGGGCCAGCAGCCAGAAAAAAATAACAGCTTGTCCGAAAGTATATCCCAGCAGATAACCTTCAAGTCCGAAAAGCGGATAAAGAAGGAAGGCTGTGCCTACGCTACACGAGGTCCCCACAGCGAAAGCCTGTACAATAGAACGAAAATCCTTGACGGCTGAAAGAAAAATCATAGTCAGCCAGATCATGGCCACAATGAGGAAAAGTACCACCGCGATTATCTTGTAAGTGAAGGTCAGCTCAAAGAACCAGATCCCTCCCACACCGAGAACAGCCCCGGCAGCCAGAACAATTATCGTGCTGGTGGAGAAAGCGGTCAGGGTTATCTTCTCATCGCCCATGTAGAAACGGTCAGCAAGATAGCGGGTCACCACAAGCTGGATATAGCCCACATAGATGAGGGTGAAGGCATAGACATATACAATGGTGGTCCGAAAAATATCCTGATCCTGCGGGGAAAAACCGGAATAGGAATATAACCCCAGTACCGCAAGACAGAGTACACTCATGAGCCACGGGCCGGAGGAAACCATTGCCGCGTACAAATACGCCGAGACATCGGAAAGAAAGCTATCCCCGCGCAGCATTTTTCTAAGTTCAAATCCTATTCCAGCCATACGCTACTCCAGATCGTCCATTGCCATGTAATCCTTGTAAATTTTCAAATAAGTCTCATTGAGATCCGACTCTTTATAAAACGTCTTAACCCGCTCAATCCCGGCCTTCGACATCTTGCTACGCAGGATCGGGCTGGTCAGGATTTTTAGGATGGCCTCCCCGGTACTGACCGGGTCCGCAACCTTGGTCACAATACCGGACGGTCCCAGAGCCTGATCCGCCACAGTGCGCCCTTCAAGGAGTTCCCGGCAGGAGCCTACATCCGAGGCAACCGCTGGAATACCTGCACAATTGGCCTCCATAATAACCAACGGCTGAGCCTCACTGATGCTTGTCAACACAATTAAATCAAGGCCCGGCAGGTAATCCGTAACCCGGACCTTGCCTGTGAATTCCACCACATCCTCAAGATGCAACAAACGAACAAGGTTCACGCACTCTTCAAAGTACTCCTTATCCTCCTCAGTAGGTCCCATGATGTAGACCTTAAGCTTCTCAATCTTGATGGATACGATCTTGACGGCCCGCAGAAAAGTTTTCACATCCTTGATGGGAACCACCCTACCCACAAACCCTACTGCAAACTCAGTCTGCCCCATGTAGTCATGATCTTCGGGCTTAAGTCCCAGAAAATTATCTAGACTGATGCCGTTAGGAATAATCCTGATTTTGTCCGGGTCGGCACCCTCCTGAATCTCAAGCTGGCGGTTTCCTTCATACAGGGTATAAATTGCCGAAGAATAATCATAACACAAGCGGGCCAGCTGCTCGAACATCCTGATCCAAAAAGTCTGGAATGCACCGAGTTTACTTTCAATGCGCATCCGCTCATCTTCCTTACGGTAAACCCATTCAGCCTGAGAAATTTCGATCTTGCGTTCCTTGACGTAAATACCGTGCTCGGTAAGCAGCAGCGGACGTCCGGTCATAACCCTTGCAACAACCCCGAGCATCCCTGCATATCCAGTAGAAATAGTGTGATAAACCCGTGCCTTGGGCAAATCCAGTGGAAGCATCTTAAAGATAGGCAGATGGGTGAACCGATAGGTCCAGAAATAATCAATAAAAGATTCATCGTTACTGTCCGGCTTATATCTCTCAACCAGCATATTCCATGCTTTCTTGCCATGGAACAACTCAGAAAGTGGAAATTTATCATCACGGAACAACTCAACCATTTCCTTCATCATGCTGATATCATTTCGGTCCATGCGGTAATGGAATTTCCTGAGCTTCTCCATATTCCCGCCGGAAATCTTCTTGAACGGATTTTGTGAAATTTCAACTTCGTCATGCAGGTAAACAATCTTAAGATCGACGAAATTATCCGGTACATCGTAACGGTATTCGGCCTTTTCCTTGGAAGAAGCGAGAATGCAGACCGCTGTAAAGGTCAACTCCGGCATCCCTTTAATCAAATTGTGAATCCAAGTGGACACACCTCCGGCAACAAAGGGATAAGTTCCCTCAAGAAGAAGGCAGACATCGTATTGCTTATCAGAGCTCATGTTCTACCCCGCTGAAATCAGCTTCATTTCCTTCTGCGCCGGACAATGTATTTTCCATCCAGAAATTATAAATCAAAGTTTTGAAAGGGTCGGCAGATTTAAGTTCAGGTTGCGCCCGCAATTGTTCCACCTCCTGAAAAAGGGCGATGAAATTACCCATTTCAAAAAATGTCCTGCAAATCCCCAAACGCGATTCAAGCTCAAGTTCCGGGTCCTTCATTGTCTCGCGGTAAATATGCAAAGATTCACTGAAACTTTTGCTCTCGACATATGATTCAGCAAGACGCATCAGGTAATCCTTGTTTTCCTGATCTTTTTCAACGGCCTTGCGCCAATGTTCGCAGGCAAAAGCCATGGTTCGGACCTGCATGTTAACTTCCGGCAATCCGCTTCGGGCATAATTCCGGTAAGTGGAGGCAAGCTCGGCATGGGCCTGCGCGCTGTCATACTTTTCAGCACGGAAACGGGCCTTATCCACAGCATCGGCGTAATCCTCCTCAAGCCGTGTCAAAGCTGTGTGAGCATAAAAACGGACCTCGGCACTTTCATCAGAAAGACTCTTACGCAAAAGACTGACCGCCTCAGCAGAACCTATGCGGCGCAGCAGGTTTACCGCTCCCCTTTTCATCTCCATGTCATCGCCTGACAGAATATCTGCGATGGGATGGACATCAACTTCATCATATAAAAAACCAGTAATATCCGTGGGCAAATCAACATCCAGCCCGGAGCCTTCATAGGCCTTTTCCTTATATTCCTCAGCCAGTCCATGACTTTGCATAAAAACACGGGCTGCAAGCAAAGTCATGGAGATCCCAAACAATCCGATCAAGGGCATGAAAAGGGTAAAAAGAGCGGCAATACGAGGATAATAAAAACCCATTCCGGGCAGGGCCCACGGCTTGGGAGCAGTAAAAAGTATAAAGGACAAACCGGAAAAAACATGAGCTGTAATTGCGGCGTAGACGTACCAGGATACAGCTTCCCTGTTCAGGTACAGCCAAACGGCTCCACCCTCAAAAAGGTAGGAAGCAACAAAAGATCCCAGCAGGCGCAAACGCGCCATTCTGATTACTCTACTCCGCAAAAAGTACACTGACCATATCCTCTTTCACATTCGTGACCAGTTCTTCAGGATCTTCCATACCCAGAGTATATCCGGCCACCCCGGCCCGGAGTTCCACAAGGTTCTGGTCTGTTTCAAAAGCCATCACGCTGAGAGCCTTAAAAGAACTGAGCAGGTTGTTAACCACAATCCGTGCCCCGGCTGCTGGGGTAGTCGGAAGAATCATAAAAAATGCCCCCGGCTCATCACTCATGAACAGGATATCAATTTCACGAATCTGGTTCTTAAGAATCATACTGAAAGCCATGAGAACTTCATCTCGCCCCTCATCAGAGGCATTGGAAAGCCCCGGAAATTCGAGCATAATCAAAGAAAGATCCAACTCGTAACGCCGTGCCCTGACAAATTCCTCACGCAGCCTGCGCAAGAAGTAATCAAAAGTGTAGGCGTCAGTAATCTCATCAGCGATGAGCTTATCCTTTGTCTCCGCAAAAACAGTAGCATTCTCGACACTGCTGCCGCACCAGTCAGCGACTAGTCCGGCCACACGCACAGAATCACTGGTAAATTTGAGAAAAGGCATCTTCTCTACGTTCAAAACCCCAACCACATGCTGATGGTTATCGGCCATGATAGGAGCGGAAATAACAAGCCCACCGGGCATACTCTCAGTACTGGCAATATCTCTGATGGAAACGGCTCTTTTCTGTGCAGCCGCAATACTCATTAAACTTTCACCCAACGGAACCGTTTCAGGTAGAAAGCCTTTGCCATGACGCAGGGCCGTATCGAGTTTGAATTCAGTTCCATCCAGCAGATAAATTGAACAATCCTCCACGTCCATAAACTCACGCAGGATTTCCAACACTGCCGGATAAATGCTGTCCATGCTCAAAGTTCGCAGCCCCTGTGCAGCCTCGTAAAGGGTCCCCAGTGTGCTTTCCTGCGAAAGAATTTTGCTGTCCAACTCCTGCTTGGCCTCGCTAAGGATGTCATACTTCACCTTGATCTTGTCAAAAGCATCATGAAAGGCATCCCTTTCTTCACATACTCCATTGTATTCCTTGATATGCGTCTGGCGAAGCTCTCCAAGCACAACCCCAGCCAGAAAGAAAAGAATCGGCTTACCCCACATGGCAAGGGTTTTGAAATCAAGAAGCTCAATATCCGGAATGGATAAACTGTTAAAAACAAGGAAAAACAAACCGGCCATAAGCCCGGAAAAAAGACCTCCGGCAAAACCATAACGGGTAGAAGTAAGCAGCACCACTACCCAATATGGATGGGGGGAAACAGAGATGAAACCCGGATCATGACGAAAAAAAATAAGATTGACCGCAGTGATAGCGACCAGTCCAAGCAGGACTTCATAATATTTGGAAAGCTTGTATTTTCTTGCAGCTGCATTGACTTTAAGCATATTCACCGGCCTGAGCATTTTCAATCACACTAGAAAACATAACCGATCCCCCCGCTGAGGAACTGAGTTTCCCCGCCTCCGGCAAGCCCGGAATCACTGCTGTATTCATAATCCAGACTGATCTCGAATCTACCCAATCTCAAGGCCAACGAAGGGCCACCGAAATAACTGGGGCTGTTCTTAAACTCATCAAGCCTGATTCCACCTGCGGCCTGAAAAACAATGGTATCGCAAATGGACTTGCTGAAACTTGCGCTCAAAGTATGGATACTCTCGTTCTCTACAACCTCAAACGGCTTGTAATTCTCATCATCATACTTGAAGAAAGAACGGTAGAATGAATAGGAAACAAAAAGATCCGGGTCAGCAAGAAGCCTGCGGGTCAGAATAATATTGTAAATTCCCTTGGCCCCATAGTTCTTCTCGGATTCAAGCTGGTACTCACGAAGCTGACCGTTTAAAAACAATCCCCAAACATCATCATAGAAACCGTCATAAGTCAGGGAAAGCTGACTGTAACGCCCTTCATAGTTTGCAGCAGATGGTTCATCCAGCCACGGATTGTTGTAGTCGATCATGGCTGAAAATGTACCCGGATCATGAACCCGCCAGTCAAAACCGAGAGCACCGGATACTCCCGATGCAGTACCTTCGAAAGCACCTACGCCCACAATCCCGGTGAAAGTACGGGTGAAATCACGCTTTAAAAGTAATGCCGCCTGATTCACATCCTTGTTGATTCCCTCAACTCCGTCCTTCTCCGGTCGATAGATGCGGGTATTGGCGTAATAGAATTCACCTCTGGTCTGGTCGGTAAGTTGCATGGAAAAACGGCTGCCCAAAGAGGTGGTTATTGATTCATCTGATTGCAGATAGACACTGGGAGTAAGTACCAAACGAGGTCTGCGTTCCATAAGGAGGTTGGAAAGAGCCTGCCGCGCTTCATAATTATCCGGCTCGGCATCGACAAGTTCCGAAAAACTCTCAATGGCCCCCAGCCAGTCTCCTCCCTGCTGGTTACTGTAGGCCTTGGCAGAAATGGAATCCGTATCACCGGGCCGCAACCGCAGCAGATAATCAAGGGTATCGATCTGTACGGAATAATCCCCGGCTAAAAGACGCAATCGCGCTTCCTGCCGCAAAGCACGCGGGGAATGCGGATCAAGAGCAAGCCATCTACGCAGCAGGGATTCGGCCTTTTCAGCCTCATTATTATCGATAAGTGCGCCGATGTATTCCTCGCGCAATTCCAGATCATCCGGGTAAGTTTTTAGCAGTCTGGCATAAAGCCTGATACCGTCTTCCACGTAACCCCGGCGGATCATGATCCGGGCAAGGATAACATTCTGTTGCCGATGACCCGTGGCCCGCAACACATCACGCTGGTCCAGCTCGTAAAAAAGGGATTCCGGCGCACCGACCAGCTTCTGATCAACTGCCGGAGATTTTTTTGCATCTAAAGTGGAAATCGGGACCGCAACCTTTGCAGCTTGAATCGCTCTTCTCGGCGGAACAGAACTCCTACGGGAATCCAAAGTTCGCTCTTCCAGCAAGGCAACAGGCATGGAGCGGACCAGATAATCAAGCCCGGTCCTCTTCTTGAAAAGACGTCCGGCAACTCGTGCCTGACTACGGGTGGGATAGTCTCCTATCTGGACCACACGCCATAGTTTGTCCTGTCTATCATAAAGATAAACCATGACCGGATTATATCCCTCGTCCTTCAGGTAGGACATGAAATTCCATGCAATATCAGGCTTACGGAAAGAACTGACCCTGACCGTCCAGATAAGTTCTCTCTCAGCCTCAACAGGCGCAACAGCATTATCCGCCGCCAAGAGCGGGGTAACATGCATGACCGGCAGCAGTACCGTCATCAAAAGGAAAAACAAAACAAACGCTTTCTTCAAATCATTACCTGTTGATTTTATTTACGTCCTTACCCGCCACATTTTTCCGGCCTTCCCGGCGGATAATGCGCGCCGCCCGCTTGAATTCGCGGACGGCATTACCTTCCCGGCCCATGAGCCGGTAAATCTCACCCAATTGGTAACGCCCTTCGGCGTCGTTGGGAACAAGTTTTAAATATTTCCGCAACTTGCCAGCTGCACGCTTATACTGTTCCCGCTCACCAAGAATGATACCCAGCCCTTTTAACGCGGTATGGTTTTCCGGGTTGACCTTAAGCGCAGCCTCAAAGAGGTCATAGGCATCGGTCTGGAAATTGTTAAACAGGGCCTGCGCACCAAGCCGGGCCAGAAAAATTTCGTCCCTGTTGTACTCTTTTTTCAACCTTTTATAAACATCTGAAGCTTCACTTCCGCGCCCGGACATCTGCAAGGCAGAAGCCAGCAGAAAACCTTCAAACCGGGGCAATTTATTCAAACTGGCATAAGGTTCCAGAATCCGCAAAGCTGGTTCCGGTTCACGCGCATCAAGATAGGCCCTTGCCAGCTCCACCCGCTCGGATTCCGGCAACTTGCCCGCAGCTTGCAGCTCCTTGAAAAGCCTGATTTGATCCGCAATTTTCCCGGCAAAACCGTATACCCTTGCAAGGTCCAGTTTCAGCTCATAATCCTTCGGCTTAAGCACGATAGCCCGTTCATAGTAATCCGCGGACTTAAAATACTCCCCGGCATCAGCCCAAGACTTGGCCGCCTGTCTGGCAAGCTCGAAATTACGCGGTGATTCATCGGAAATTTCACCATAAATCTTAGCAGCCACGGCTGGACGCCCGGTCCATTCAGCAAGCCTTGCCAGCGGTTCCCGTATTTCCTTGCGCTTGTAGCCTCGCTCATAAAGCTCATCATAAATGCGGTAGGCCTCTTCAGTCAGCCCGGCCTTGTCCGCAAAATCCGCCCACTTATGCAGAGTCTCAAGGTTCCTGCTTCCCTGCCCGGCAAAACGGGCTATAAGCAGCCCGGCCCTTTCATTATCCCCGGCCGCAGCCCAGACAGCAGCAGCCAGCAAGGCCACCTGCTCATCATCCGGACGGAGCCTGATGGCTGTTTCGGCTGCATCGCGGAAAATAACCTTATCCCCGGTGTAGGATGCAATCTGGATGAGATTCATCACATACTCACGACTGCCCCCGGTCATGATCGCGGCCTTTTTATAGTACGGGTAGCCGTCTTTGGGAGAATTAAGCCAGAGCATGATTTCCCCGGCCTGCGCGATTACTTTCACATCCTTGGGCGCAATCTTTTCAGCATACTTAGCGGCCTGATTTGCCAGCTTCAAATCTTGAGTGTCAGCTGCGGCAAGCAACATCTCAAGAATATCCTGCTGTTCCTGTTCCTTTTTCAGCAATTCCCGGTAAATGCGGTAAGCCTTAAACGGATGGCCGGCATCACGCCAAGCAGCACCGGCAGTACGCATAAGGTTGATATCACCGGGATAAATTCTGAGAGCCAATTCAACGGTATCAGCCAGCAATTTTTTATCTGCGGTAGATGCTGCGGCATCAATAAGCTGCTGATAATCTTCCAGAGTCGCACCGGGACCATCCACCACTTTGCGCAAAGCATCATAAGCTTCACGCGGACGCTCAAGAGTCAGCAGCAACGCCCCGCGGGTTCGCAGGTAATCAGGCTCGGAAATATCTGCATCCTTAGTGTCTTCAACAGCCTCAGCCATGAGAAGTCTGTCCTCACTGAATAAGGCAGCCCGAAGCATATCATGGGCATAAATAAACCAGTTACCCAGCCTTTTAGCTAAATTGCGGAACAAGGATACAGCCTTACTGTATTCTCCGGTCTGCATATAAACATTACCCAGCTCCCGATGATGAGCGTCATTTTCAGGATCGATAACAACCAGCTGTTCCAGCACTTCCTTGGCTACATCATACCTGTCGGCACTACGGGCCAGCCATGCTGTTTCGGTCAGCAAGGGTACATTTTCCGGACTGATTTTGAGCAATCTTTCCGCCAATTCCAAGGCTTGCCCATAGTTCCCTCCCCAGCCCAGAACCTTAACCAACTGCACCCTGCTCTTAATATCGAGCCCAGCTTTTTTATCCATACGTGCTGCATACTCGTAACCTTCTTTCAAGTTATCAACAGCAACGAAATATTCAAGGACGTAGGTAACATAGCGAAGAAAATCTACCTTACCCCTGAATTCTACTTCAGCCTTGAACCGCTCTCCTACAATAAAAATACGCTGGATCAAAAAATCAAGATACGGATCATCAATGTCCTTCGCATGTTCAGCACCCAGCCGTTCTATCTCATCATTAAGGACAAACATGAAATCACCGCTGAACGGCCTCTTACCCTGCAATTCATTAAGCTTAATTACGGCATCCACTTCCTGCGGAAGCATATTAAAGTAGCGGTAATACATGACCATCTGTTCCAGAGGCTTCATCTTTCCCGGCTCAATCCTTGATAGCTTCTCCCATGTATGCAATGCCTCGCGAGGCATGACATTCCACTCGTAAACCTGCACCAGCTTTCTAAGCTCAGGTATGCGCTGAGGCTTCTGCTTAAGAATCTCTTCCAGGCTGGCAATAGCCTTATCCGGCATCCCCCGCTTGAGATATACATCTGCTCCGAGGGTCAAAAGCCGCAAATCGTAAGGATCTTCTTCAAGGAGTTCACTAAGCAGGTCCGCTGCCTTGGAAATTTCACCGCTCTTCAGGTACAGGGGGACCATATCCCTCGGAAAAGGATATATAAGTACGGTCGTCCCGATTATGATGAGTACGAAAAGGAGTACCCGCCAGAGCTTTATATTCAAATCAGATCAATCTCCATGAAACCTGTGGTCACACCGTTAACCTGCAATATTCCGTCACCGTTGCTGCTAAGTTCAAGTGGCGGTCCATCCTTACGGAGCACCTTGTATTTTCGACCCGGCGCAAGACCGCCCAGAGCAAAATTTCCCTTGCTGAAACATTCAAAATCAAAATGCACACCCTTTGCTGTACGCTCAAAATTGCGCACCCAGCCGGACCCGTTCTTAAGATAGGCAAAGTTATCGTTAACCGTCATATCTGCACTCAAAACGATCTCCGCACGCGCAGTTCCGGGCCGCAGATGCACAAAAATGCCTTCAGGCTGGATGTCATACCCGAGTACATTTTTACATTTTGCAAGATCAGGAACCCGCTCCATTCCATCCAAACGCACGGAAAGGCAATCCGCATAATCCCGAAAAACAAAACGATCCGTCCCAAGCTTACCCACTTTAGCAGCAAGGCAACCGTTGACCATTTTTATATAAGCGGAAGCAAAAACCCTTGCCGCATCCTGACTGAGTGCCCATTCGTAAACATCCTCAAGAGCTTTCAGGGATGCGAATTTCTCGCCGCTGTAGAAATGGTAATAGATGTCAATGGGCATGATTCGACGCGGTGAACCGGTCCGTTTCATGGTATTCACAATGTTACGAAATCCGAAAAAGGGCCCGGACCAAAGATTGGTCAGAATATTTTCGTTGGCCTGCCCGGTATAAATCTGGTTGTGTTTGCCCAAAGCGCGATAAAGTGGAGACACCCCGAAATAAGAATTACGACGGGCATCAAAAACAGTATCTCCGCCATTCATGTTCAGGATTCCGGCCTTGTCAGCAATGGCTACCTGCTCTTCCGTAGGGTCGCACATGCCGGACCAGAAAAGAACTTTACAAGGCTTTTCCAACGGAGCCAGATTTTCAGAAATATAATCACATGAATCTACGATTTCATATTGGGCATCAAACTTATAACCTTTGATTTCATACTGCCCGATGACAAAATCTTCCGCATATTCTTTTGACTCACGCACCTTGGCATTCCATGCGTAAGGATGGGTGTATGAATGAGATGAAGTCTCCACATTCGACATCTCAAACATAGTCCGGGCAATTTCAATATTATCCACACTGCCCTTCACCGCCGGATTAATCTCACCGGCAATAACCGAAGCGGAATTGGGAAAGTCATAGCGTTCAAAAATGCGCTCCATGACGATTTCCCCGCAAACCTTCTGCTTATCTATCTCGGTATAGCCGGCAAAACCGTCCCCATCGATATGGGCAAAAGCAACCCGCTTACCGTTCAAGGTCGTTGGAGTCAGAGCGGGCACACCCTTTAAATCCAGACAAATCCTTAAAAACTCAAAAGGATTAAGATACCATTGCTTCTGGTAATCTATCTCATCCTGCCAGCGCATATACCCATCCAAAGCAAAACCGCCGTGCGGTCCCACTCCGACTGCTGTAGCAGTAGAATCAGGCTTCCCCTTAAGGGCTACAGTCACCCATGACTCAACACCTTTATCTTGCGGAACAAATTGAACATACCTTTCTGGGAACAACGGCAACTTACGCTCAAAATTCATATTCGCAGGATCAACAGACTCATATTTGAGACGGTACTGATCATGTGTTGCATTACCCTGATATGAAAAACCTAAATTCGAAAATACCTGCTTCAGCAGCTTCGGGTCAGCGGGAACAGTGTCCGGCCCGGCATAAGCCCCCAGAGAACCGGCTATTATAACTTTTTTGCCGGAATTCTGCTGCTTGATCAGCCATGAAAGATAAACATCCGGCTTCTCAATTTTATCCTCGGAAAATGTGGTGAATACCGCCCCGTACTCGGACATTCTTTTATCTGAAGGCAGAGGTCGCACCGCAACGTCCCGTACCTCATACAAAAAGCCGAGGTAATTGAGAGGAGCGGCGAAACCTTCCACAAAACTATTACCTCTTGCGGAACGCCCCTCTGCGCTATTGTATAAAACCAACACCTTACGCTTTACCGGCTCAGCAAAAGCACAGGACAAGCTGAAAAGAACAATTAGAAGTGCGACAACAAGCCTATTCAGCTGACGCATGGATAAACACCTCATTTAATGCGGGAGTGCTGACATAAGGAACAAAGCCCAGCCTGCGTGAAAAATCGTAAGCTTTTTCAATTTCCTGCTTATCCTCGCCAGGCACGTAATCAAGGGTCAGGACCACCAGTTTCGGGTTGGCCTTGCGGGCGTCTTCCGCCTTGGCAATAAGAAAATCACGGTCGGTTTTGGAGACATCCGTGCGGATGGATGTAGCCAGATCCATGGAACTGCTAAGCCCCTCAATAAGCAAATAATTGATATACGGAGCAGTACGCCGAACTATTTCAAATCCCCGGTTCTGACAGAGCAGCAACTTGGGATACTTTTTCCTGATAGCCCGCACTAAATCCACGCAACTCCTCTCGGTACCCTTGTACCTGTCCGGGTCCCTACGCTGCATATCAATGGGCGAATCCAAGGTATCAAAAAAAAGCCCGTCATATCCCGCTGATAATGCATCCGGGATAATACGGGTCAAAAGCAGCTCACTCCACTGCGGGCGGCGCACATCCACCACCCATGAATCCCAATTTTCATTGTGACGCACAAGCAGATCCAGACGCTTGGCATCCTCATAATACGGACCGTTTCCAGCCACTTCTCCAAGGCTGACATAAGTCAGTACCTTTACCCCCTTTGCGCGCAAAGGAGCCGGGTCCTGACCGCCGGGAGCAGAAACCAGCAAATCGAAACCGGACAGCTCCGCCGCCCGGTCCGCACTTCCGTAATAACAGACCCATGAATCGACACCATTACTTCCGCCAAAGGCGAACGTCCTGCCGAAAAGGGTAAAGGAGACCACAAGCAGCGCGACTATTGCGCAGAAACGGCTGACATTGCTGCCACCATTTCCGCAAGGGTTTCCTGCGCAATGCTGTTCAAAGATTCCGTACATCCGAAAAAGCACCCCCCGCTCTTGGAAGAAGATGAAGCCCAAAGCACGTTACCTGAAGAAACATCAATCATACGCAAATTGATACCAACGGTCGGGCTCTGATTAACCCCGCGCTTGTACTGATATTCGGTAACAGAACCGTAGATAACGGTATCCACGCCGAGCTTGTTGCCCAGTTTCTGAGCCACCACATCTTCCATCACAAATTCAAGATCATCCTCATCACCCTTGATACGCTCAAGCATATCGGTAGATTCCATGAGGTCAAACTTTGTAGAAGCATAAAGTTCAGTAGTCAGCAGGTCCCCGACCATACGTCCAGCATTAGGGGTATTGGTCAGGTTCACCAGCGGCAGAACAGCCGCATGACGCGCCTCACTGGCAACCCCGTTGGGTTGTACGTAATCTTTCATGTAAGTACCGGAACATCCGGCAAGAAAGAAAAGAAAAATAAAAGTAGTGAAAAAGTTTTTTTTCACAGCACCCTCCTTAATTTATCGAAAAATTTAATTTTTAACCCAGCCTAAGTATACGGATTGAAAACTAAAACCACCCCTATCAAAAGACCGGAATTATAACCATACAGTAAGCTACTCATTTATTTAGAACACTATAATCCTAATCCATGTCTATGCAAAGTATTATTTCTTTGTAACCTTCAAAAATTACATTATTTTTTACACTACCATTAAAAACAACACGCTTTAATTTTACCTCCTCCCATGCTACTCTCACTAAATAAAAAAATTAACCGGGAAAAATAAATCATGAAAATTAATATAACAATTTTTCTGACCCTACTGTCCCTGATTGCCGCCTGCGCATCAACTACTGCGAATTCTCCCGCCAACAGACCGGCTGAACAACTGAAACAGGAGATAAAGATGATCCCGCCACATAAAAGAATCAACAGCTGGGCCTATCAACTGCAAGGTCCGTCAGTGGCTACGCTGGCTGAATCCCCTTACGAGCTGCTGGTGATTGATTATTCAAAAGACGGTTCAGATAAAAATAAATTTTCAGCAAAAGAAATATCCATCCTTCATAAATTCAACAAAACCGTGCTCTGCTATTTCTCCATCGGAGAAGCTGAAGAGTACCGTTTTTACTGGAAAAAGGAATGGGCTGAAAATCCACCTCGCTTTCTCGGACCGGAAAATCCGGATTGGGCCAAGAATTACAAAGTGAAATACTGGCGCGAAGATTGGTGGGAAATAGGATTACGCCCCTATCTGGACCGCATACTTGAAGCGGGATTTGACGGCGTTTATCTCGACATAGTGGACGCATACTGGTTCTGGCACGAGCAGGGCATGGAAGTGAAAGATACAGCGAATGAAATGGTCAAACTAATCAAAAGAATAGGCGACTACACCCGCAAGAAAACCGGGAAAAATTTTATTATCTGCCCCCAGAACGGCATGGGAGTATTTAAAGATTGCTCCCCGGAATACAAAGAAGTCTACTTCAAAACAATAGACATGGTCGGCCTTGAAAGCTTGCTGTTCAACATCCATAGTGAAGGTGACAAAAATTATCGCATACAACTGGCAAAACAACTCGCTGATGCAGGCAAAACAATTCTCGACGTAGAATACATCAAAGAATCACAGTACAAAAACTACCTGAAGCAGGTAAAAGCTCTGGATTTCAAACTGGTCCCCTACGGTTCAACGCCCGATGCGGAGCTGGATGGGATTACTGATTTTTGGAAATTTAAGTAAAATGCCTCCGGCGGCTTAAATATTAAACCGCAATATTCCCCCGGCATGCAACGCATTCAACGCAATGGCGATCCCGGCCAGCATGACCAGTCCGGCACTTAGTACGGGCAGATTCTCAATCCACCTGCGTGACCCGGAAAACCTTTCGGTAAGCTTCGATGCCCGCACAGTCAGGATACCGATAATGATCAGCACAGCGGCAAGCCCAAGGCTGAACGCAAGGATCAGCAAAAGTCCGAAAACAATCCGCCCGAAAGCAACCGAAGCCAGCAGCACCACCAACGCTGTCGGGCAGGGCACCATGCCCCCTGCAATACCGAGGCTGAGCATGGACCACCATGAAACCGGAGCGTCCCCGCTTCCATGATCATGAGTGTGTCCGTGATAGTGAACATGTGAATGGCCGTGGTCGTGATGATGGGAATGTCCATGGCTGTGCACTGCCCTGCGGGCCAGCATCATGTAGCCCACCGCAAAGACCAGTGAACCGGAAAATGCCCCCAGCCACGGATAAAGGTCGCCGGGCAGAAAATAGCGCGAAAGCAGCAAAGCCGCGATGCCAAGCACAATCACGCTGGCAACGTGAGTGATGGTTACGATGGTCCCGAGAGTAAAGGCATCACGGATACGCCCGCTGCGCCCGATGAGATAGGCCGCAACCATGGCCTTGCCGTGTCCCGGACTGAGCGCGTGCCCCATGCCCAGAAAAAAAGCCAGACCAAGGGCAAAGAGAATAGCTCCCGGTCCAAGATTTTCCTGCGCCAGGTAATCTTTAAGCGCGGCTTGGCTGGAATCTTCCTGCGGGCTGGGCTTGATTCCGTTATCATCCACAGTTGGCATCGGAGTGGGAAACGAAGCTCCCTGCCCTTCAATCTTCTTGGCAAAAAACTGATAATTGAGTTCCCGCGAATCAGGTGAAGTTTTGACCACACTGAATTGCGGGTCGGCCTGCACCTTCCACTTCAGCCACTTGAGTTCCCCGGTCTGAAAATTGTTATCGGAAAATTTAAGGTAATGCTTGCCGAAATCCTCTTTTGGCAAAGGGATGGCGTAAACCAGATTGGAACGCAGCCCGTTGTTATATCCGCCCGGTGCCGGAGAAACCGAATCATAATAAAGTTCAGGCGTTACCTGCTTATCATCCAGATAGACTTCCAGATTAGGAAGCAGGAGACCGCTGATATCCCGCGAGAGCTTGCGTTCTTCAGAACCGGAAACACTGCCGTCATGATCGGCATCAGGAATAAGCGTGGCAGTGATGGATGGGCCGATAGAAGTATCATAAATAATAAGAAGCCTGCTGCCCTCGTTCATGACTGTGGTTTCCTGCACCACTTCCCCCAGTGGATGAGCCTGCGCCGATACTCCGCACAGACAGCAAATCAAAACAATAAATATGGTAAACAGCTTTCGCACTTCGCTTTATTCCTTCTGCTAATTTTAAATTCGATAAGGGCAAGTTGTCATAGTTAGATGTTGACAGCAATAGGGCACACAGCTATACACTCTAAAAAATGACCAGCGGTCACTTTATGACCAAAGGTCGCAAAACTCATCATTCAGAAGACCAAATGGCTAGAAAACAACAAGAAAAATCGCTCCAGACCAAGAAAGAGCTTATGGAATCAGCTAACGAACTTTTCGGAAAGAAAGGATTCGTGGAAACCACTGTGGCTGAAATCACCAAGCACGCCGGGTACGCCAAAGGCAGTTTCTACCGCCACTGGGTGAGCAAGGACAAACTTTTTCTGGAAATCGTGGAAGAAAAACTTACCGAGTACCGCAATTCCCGCGATGACCGTTTGGATAAAGCCAGATCCCTTGAAGAAGTCATGAATATCATCTGGGATTTTCTGGAAAATATCGTCCGCGACCAGAACTGGGCCAAGGTCTTTCTCGAATTCACCATCTATGCCTCACGGGTGCCGGAACTGCGCGAAGACCTAAGCTTAAGCCAATACCGCTTATCCGAAGAGGTCTTTGCCGATCTGGTCCGCGATTTTGTGGAAACAGACTATCCGCCAGAAAAAATCGGAGCCTTCAATACCGTACTCTTTGAAGGATATATGGTCCGCAGTTCCATTGAAAGCGGATTCATGATCCAAAGCAGCAACGGTGCCGGCCTGATCGGATTTGAAGATGTCCGCGAAGCCGCCATAACTCTCGCCTTAACTAATGGACTTAAAAAAGCTGAATAATCAGCCATTTTGCATAAATAAACCGGAGGGAACATGAAAAAACTTTTGATTACAGTAGTGGCCGCAGCCATGTGCATGTGCGCCCTGCCCCTGACTGCTGGTGCTAAATCCGTCAATCTGACCTACTCAAACTTCTTCCCGCCCACCCATATCCAGTCCAAACTGGCCCAGCAGTGGAGCGATGAAGTAATTAAACGCACTGACGGTCGCGTATCTATCGCCTACTTTCCCGGCGGCACGCTGACCAAAGCCAAGCAGTGCTACGACGGCGTAGTTGAAGGCCTTTCCGATATCGGCATGTCCGCACTGGCTTACTCCCGCGGCCGCTTCCCGACCATGGCCGCAGTTGATCTGCCCCTTGGCTACAAATCCGGCGTTGCTGCCACCAAGGTTGCCAATAAAGTTTATGAAAAATTCCAGCCCAAGGAACTGCGCGATGTAAAAGTACTTTTCTTTCATGCCCACGGTCCCGGTCTGCTCTTCACTGCCAAAAAGCCGGTTAAAACCCTTGAAGACCTCAAAGGCATGAAACTGCGCGGAACCGGCAACTCCGCCCAGTTGCTCAAAGCTCTTGGCGCGGCTCCGGTTGCCATGTCCATGCCCGACACTTATCAGGCCATCCGCAAAGGTGTTGTGGACGGCGGCGTCTACCCCATGGAAACCAACAAGGGTTGGAAAATGGGCGAAGTTGTTGATTATTGTACCCTCGATTACCCGGTCGGTTACACCACCACTTTTTTTGCGGTCATGAACAAGGACAAGTGGGATGCCATTTCCGAACAGGACCAGAAAACCATCATGGAAATCAGCAAGGAATTTGCAGCCAAACACGGTCAGGCATGGGATGAAAGCGACAAGGAAGGACGCGAATTCCTGACCAAGAAAGGCGGACAGTTCATCGAGCTCAGCGAAGCCGAAGGCAAACGTTGGAAGGAAAAAGCCGCGCCCATGATGGATAACTACATCAAGAAAGCAGGCAAGAAAAAACTCAACGGAAAAGAAATCCTCGACTTCACCGTAGAAACTTTAAATAAAGTACAGTAAGTAAAGCCCTCTGGCGAAGCCTGATAAAAGTTTTCGGAGAGTCCAGAGAACCCTTTTCCAAAAGGGTTCTCTGGTCCCCGAAGGGCCGCCGGAGGCATTCTTAATTTTTGGAGTAGTAAATTGGGTAATCAGATTTTAAGCCTCATTGATAAATTTGAGGCATTGTTAAAAAATATCGCTGCGGTCTGTTTGATCGGCATGGCCCTTTTGACCGGGGCGGACATTATTTCACGCGGCGTGCTGGATACCCCAATTTTCGGGGTCGAAGATATTGTTGCGGTTCTAGCTGTTCTGACCACCGGACTGGCCCTTGGCTATGCTCAGTCCCAGAAAGCAAACATCGGCGTGGAATTCCTGTATAGCAAAATGAACTCTCGCACCAGGCGCATGGTCAGGATCATCACCACTTCCATGAGCGTTGCTCTTTTCAGTATGGTCACTTGGAGGCTCTACCTTTACGGCTGCTCCATGCGCGAGGCTGAAGAAGTCTCCATGACTCTTGAACTGCCAACTGACATGGTCATTTTCGCACTCGCTTTCGGTTTCGGTTGCTTTACCCTTACCTTGCTGAAAGAACTCATCATGCTCTTTAAAGGGGAAGAATAAATGGAACCGACCACTCTTGGAATCATCGGCATCTTTGTGATGCTTGCCCTGCTCATGACCCGCATGCCCGTGGCTTACGTCATGACCCTCGTAGGCTTTGGCGGTTTCTCCATGCTTATCTCCGTGAAAGGCGGCATGAACCTGCTGTCACGCAGTTTTTACGACACATTTTCATCCTACAGCCTGTCCACCATTCCCCTGTTCATCCTTATGGGCCAACTGGCCTTTAACAGTGGAATCAGCCGCAGACTCTACAGCACGGCCTATCATTTCATGGGCCATATTCAGGGCGGTCTGGCTATGGCTACTGTTGCTGCCTGCACAGCTTTCGGCTCGGTATGCGGCTCCAGTCCGGCTACAGCCGCGACCATGGCAACAGTAGGTATCCCGGAAATGAAACGTTACGGCTACTCCAACTCCCTTGCAGCGGGTTCTGTTGCATCCGGCGGCGGACTCGGCATGATCATGCCGCCCAGCATCGTACTGATTGTTTACGGAATCCTTACTGAACAATCCATCGGTGAACTGTTCATGGCTGGGATATTGCCATCGGTAGTGCTGACCATCCTGTTCATCATCGCCATTGCGTTGGTCTGTCACCGCGATCCCAGTCTCGGACCCAAGGGTGAAAAATTTCCCTTGAGTGCCAAACTGAGATCTCTCATGGGACTTATCGATACCATCGCTGTGTTCGCCCTTGTAATCGGCGGCATGTTCTTCGGTTTCTTCACTCCCAATGAATCAGCAGCAGTAGGTGTGCTGGGAATTCTCATTTTGGGTATCATCAAACGCCAGCTAACTTGGCAGGCCTTTGTTAATTCGCTCTATGAAACCCTGCGCACTTCGGTGATGGTGCTTTTCCTCGTGGCCGGGGCATTGATTTTCGGTAAATTTCTGGCAGTGACCCGCATTCCGTTCAATGTGGCCGAATGGACCGCATCATTCGACCTGCATCCGCTGATCATCGTCTCCATGATTCTCATCGTCTACTTTATCGGCGGCTGCATCATGGACGCGCTGGCCCTGATAATGCTGACCATCCCAGTCTTCTACCCGGTAATCACCACACTGGGCTTCGATCCCATCTGGTTCGGAGTCATCATCGTGCTGGTCACCCAGATCGGGGTCATCACCCCGCCGGTGGGCATAAATGTCTACGTGGTCTACGGCATGGCCCAGAAATTCGCCCCGGATATCACGCTGGAAGATATCTTCAAGGGAACCATGCCCTTCCTGCTGGCAATTCTTGTGGGGATTGTGCTTTTTGCCATCTTCCCGCAGATTATTTTGTATCTGCCGCAGGCTATGTATTAGAGCTGGATAGACTGACAAACAATTAAAGCCGCCGCATTTTAAAATGCGGCGGCTTTTTAGCGTTGTAATAAGCTACTCTTTAACCAAATATCCGGCAGGAGCATTGGTCCACGGTAAAGTTTTAATCTTTACTCCGGGCTTGTCCGCAAAAAACTCATCCACAGCCTTGGTCTCACCGGGCCATTGCTGAATTCCATATTCATCGAACAACATGACTCCTCCCCTGCTGAGCAAAGGCCAAAAAGCCTCAAGGGCCGCCTTTGTCGGGGCATACAAGTCACAATCAAAATGGATTAAAGAAAAACGCACACCGGGATTATCTTCGACAAATTGCTTGCAACTCTCCTCAATCTGCCCTTCAACAAGCTTGATTCGAGGCTTTTGAGGTATAAACCGATCATCATCGAATAGCTTAATCGCATCCAGAAGTTCCTGATAATGATCTTTCGGAGAAAATCCGCCGATCATCTTATTGGAATCTTCCACGCTCTTACCGTCTTCAGGTGAAAAAGCCGTAAATCCTTCCCAGTTATCAAAACCCCAAACAGTCTTGGTTCTATCGCCAATACAATATGATTCCAGCAGGTTCGCCCATGTAAAAAGGCCCATTCCCCTGAACACACCAAGTTCAGCAATGTCGCCGGGAACATCAAGAGTCATCTGGAATAATTCTGAATGAGCCAGAAATCTTTTGATCCACTGCCTGCGCCCTAAAACCATCCAATGCTTGGCTGCATCAAGAGGAGAAAAATCATGCTTCTCGCAATGATCTGCAATCTGTTGTTCAACCTCACTGTCACTCAAAGATTTGGCAAATCCATCAAATTTATCTGTCATTTCATACCTTGAGATCAAAAAGTTTATAAGCGTCAAGAGGCTTTTCGCGCTCAACGTTAGGGGCTACATATTTATCAAAAAATTCGTCATCTTCGCCCAGAAGGCAACAAGGATGAGTCCCTTGAAACCATTTGCTGGTCAGCAGGGCTGCACGGGCGTCAGCCAGCGAGGTATCTTTAATATTACCCAAAGTATACTGGCAAAAATTGCAAGGAAAAATCTCGCCACAGGCGCTGACTGCCATAAAATTCTGTCCGGCAGGACAGTAGTCTGTACCATTACAGTCATATACATCACGGCCGATATGTCTTTGACCGTTTGGAAGCATCCCTCTGGTTTCAAAAATTTCCTTTAAATGAGCAGCTTCATTCGGGGTAATACGGATGTCCCTGATTCCATCCCATCTGCCAACAGGCATGGCAACCTGAACTTCAACCCGGACCTGTAATTCTTTCCCTATCTCCAAAACTTTTTTAAAACTTTCCTGCTCAATGGTTTTATGCGAAACCACTGTAGATACAGCTGAATGGAGGCCTTCGGCTGTAGTATTCTTCACCGCTTCAATAACCCTTTCAAATGATCCAAGCATTCTGTTGGAATCATGCTCCTCCGCAAAACCGGAATCAAGGCTATAGCTCACTTTATCAACATCCAAGGCTTTAAGCTCCCTGATTGCAGCACGATCCATCGCCCAGCCGTTGGAAACAACATTAATATATGTCTCCTTGGGGTGAATCATTTCTATAATGCTCTTTAACCTATCGAATTCAAGTATGGCCTCGCCACCCTGTAGAACATAATGAAAAACTCCCAGCTCATAAGCTTCCTGAGTAAATCTGCGCAAAAAATCAAGATCAACATCAGGCTGATGCTTAAATACGGACGCGTAACAATGCGAACACGACATATTGCATCTATTGGTCACGTCTAATGCAATAGTACGTAATTTTTCAGGAGAATTATGTGCCTGTCTTTCGTGCAGTAAATATTTATCTTGAAACATATCGCCAAGGAATAATTTATTAAATTTTCAGAGTCAAATCATCAATGTCCTCAAAAAAACAACTGCATGCCAACCACTAAAACAACCATAAAGATTAGTGTCATCCCGGTCCCGGCGCGCAGATAATCAACAGCCTTCAAACCCGCAGGACGCATAATCAGGGCATTCACCTGATGCGTGGGCAAGATAAATGTATTTGAAGCCGCAAGTGCGACAGTCATGGCGGCAACTCGCGGATCAGCACCGCACGATAGAGCAAGGTTCATTGATAATGGAACAAGCAGAACCGTGGCACCGACATTGGAAGTGAAGAGAGTAAAGAATGAAGTCAACAGCCCGATACAGATAAGCAGCACCGTCGGTGAAGGCACTCCTACTGCATTCATGAGCATATCGGCAATCATCTTTGCTGCTCCGGTATTCTCAAAAGCCAAACCGAGCGGGATAAGTCCGGCAAGCAGAAATACAGTCATCCAGTCCACAGAACGATAAGCTTCGTCAATAGTAAGCACGCGACCCAGAATCATGCTCATGGCCCCGAACAGCAGAGAAATTGAAAGCTGAATATCCAGCACCAAAATCATAAACATGGTCACCGCAAGGCAGGCTAAAGCGAATAGAGCCTTGCTCTCCCGCAACAACTCACCTTTAATCGGTTCGGTAAAAATGAGATCATTCTGATCCTTGAACTGATGAAAAGCACTCCACTTTCCGTGCAGCAACAATGCGTTTCCTTCACTTACAACCAGATTAGATAAATCGCTGATTATCATCTCATGACCGCTGAATACCGCCAGCGGCACTACCCCATATTTTTTACGCAGCTGAATTTCGCCGACAGTCATGCCGACCATTTGCGATCTGGGTGAAATTATGCCTTCCATAATTCCGGCATTAGTAGGGGCTAGATCGTCAGCAAAGACCTTGATTTCGGGCAAAATTATCCACCCGAAATCTGCTGACAACTTTTCAATGAACATAGCCTCACCAATCACCGCGATTGTATCCCCCGGACAGAGTGTATCTTCCGGGCGGGGTGCAACATTTCGTTTATGGGTGACGGAGTTGTATGAGGCAAGGACAGAGCAGGCATAATTTGAACGAATCTGCAATTCAGAAAGACACTGTTCATGAAAGCCATAATCGGGAATCTTCATTTCATAAATCTCACCCACATCATGGTAAGTTTTATCAAGCAATGGAGAAAGTGGACCACTGACCTTGCCTGCCTTACTGCGCGGAAGAATCCATTTCCCGAACACACTGAAATAAATCAGAGCGGAGACAATCAGCATTATACCGATGGGAGTCATGCTGAACATACCGAAATGCTCATAGCTCACACCACGCACAGTCAGCAGGTCATTTAATAAAATCAAAGGGCTTGAGCCGACTAAAGTAAGTGTGCCGCCGATAATAGCACAAAATGCCATGGGCAGCAGAATATGCGAGGCCGGAACACCGGTCTGAGTAGAAATGCGTCTAGCTGCAGGCATAAAAAGCGCGGCAGCTCCGATGTTTTGCATAAACCCGGAAATCCCGGCAACGGTAGCGGAAACCATAGAGGTAATTTTATTCTCGTCCTTTCCGGCAAATCTAAGTATCAGCTGAGCCAGCTTATTCATTACCCCGGTTTTATCCAGCCCCGCCCCGATAATGATTACAGCAATGATGGAAACAACGGCATTACTACTCAGCCCGCTAATAGCCTGCTGCGGAGTAACCAGTCCGAGCAGGGGAAGGCAGACCATGACCATAATACCGACCATATCAACGCGTACCCATTCAAAAACAAAAAAGAGTACTACTAAAAAGAGAACAGCCAGAACGAGGATAATATCGGGAGTGATAGACATGAAGAAAAACCTTCCTTAACTTGTGAGGATATTTTCAAAATTTGGTTCAATCAAAAATCGGGATTGAGTTCATGTCGAATTCAGACGGGAATATGCAAGTACTATAAACTATGGCTCGACTAACTTGAGACAACTTTAGATTTTTGCAGCCAGAAAAATTACATCTTCTCAATTGAGCTTCTCTAAAGTTAACGTTGCTCAAATCAGCATTGCTAAAATCCACATTGTCAAATTTAACAAGTGAAAATCCGCATCCATTCAATTTAGCATCACGAAAAGATGTATTTATTATTGCAGAATCGAAAAATTGAGCACCTAATATAGATGCATTGCTATAGTTAGAGTCGACAATTCTACAAAACCCAAAAATAACACGGCCTAGATTAGAAAATGAAAAATCAACTCTCTCCAGATGAGCAAAGCATAAAGAACTTCCAGAGAAATTTGAATCAGCAAGTATTGCTCCATTTAAATTTACGCTAGTAAGATTAACTGTAGTAAGGTCGATTGCATCTTCATATTTAATATGGTCAACATTTCTACGCCTAAGAACTGCCGCTATTGCTTTGACCTCTTGTGTTGCAGATTTAAAATCAGAATAATTTAAAGTATCAATTCCTGACTGTTCAATTGAAGCATTCATTGAAGCAGGAGAATTTTCACGCGCATATGCTGTTAATACTTCAATTATAGGCCCATGATCTGTAAATGATTTCTGTGCTATTCTTTCCAGAGCGTAAATACCACCTAGGTTTACTGATTGATTCTCAGACTCACCTAAATGCTCGATTGCCTTTGTGTATAGTTCTGTATAATTTTGATCAACAGTTGCAGAAGTTCTTCTCCAAGCAAGCATCAATCCAAAGGTTGCTGCATATAGCCCAGCAAGACCTAACCCCAGATTCCTCAAAATTTCAGAGACAACCTTCCACCTTTCACGATCAAAGCCTTCATCTAAAGCCAAAAAAACATAAACCGCACTTAGCACAATGATAAAGCATACAAACGCAACAGTTAAGATTAAATCAAAACTAAACTTTGTACGCGGTTTTTTGTAGTCGACAGACTCCATAGAAACACCTACACAGCGTATGATTTTTTTATTGAACAACTAACATCAGCCTAACAGCCCAAATGTCCCAACGCAAGAAAGCCCCCTTGAATTAACAAGGGGGCTTTAAAATAAAAGCTTGCGACGACCTACTTTCCCACTGGCTACCCAGCAGTATCATCGGCGATGGAGAGCTTAACTTCCGAGTTCGGAATGGGGTCGGGTGTGACCTCTCCTCAGTGGTCGCAAGCAAATTTTGCTTGCT